>DASQFM010000133.1:0-8051 GCA_035633135.1 Candidatus Eiseniibacteriota bacterium | reverse complement strand
TGTGCCCTCCTGGCGGCCATCGTTCGCGGCGCGTTCTGGGGCCCGATTGGGCTGGTGACGTTTCCAGCGAAACGCTACCATAGCCACTGCCGCGCGGCAGCGGAGCTCGGCAGCCACGAGGGGCGAATGCAGGTCGGCATCGACAGCTACTCGTATCACCGCCGCTACGGCGAGTTCCGCGCGGGCGAGGATCCGCTGCCGGACCCGTGGGACCGCGAGGCCGGGCCGGTCCTCGATCACGCCCGCTCCGTCGGTGCCGAGATCGTGTTCCTGGAGACCTGCTACCTCCCGCCGCCCGAGGCGATCGGCCGAGCCCTCACGGAGGCCGCGGAGCCAGTGGAGGTCGGCCTCTCGTGGGGCCATCCCTGGCCGGCCGGCCAGTATCACGGCCTTGACGGCGGCCGCTCGCCGGCGGCCGAAGCCGATCTCGCGCTCTGGATCGACGCCGCCGCGCGCCTCGGCAATCCCACCCTCCGGATCACCGCCAACAGCCCCGCGTCGAGGGGCGACGAGCCGGTCGAGGATCTCATCTCCAGGTTGGTGGCGCCGATGCAGCGAGCCGCCGATCGCGCTGCCGGCGTCGGGCTCGCGCTGGCACTGGAGAACCATGGCGACATGCGGGCCCGGGACATCCTCGAGCTCTTCGATCGGGCGGACCGCCCGAACCTCGGCGTCTGCCTCGACAACGTGAACCTGATTCGGGTCGGTGACGACATGCTCGAGGGAACGGCCGCGCTCGCGCCGCATACCCTGCTGGTGCAGTTGAAGGACCACCGGCCGGGCGACCCGACCATGCTCGGCGGTCCCGTTTCGACGGCCCTCGGCGAGGGCGTCGCGCCCATCGACGAGGTGATCACGATTCTCGGGCGGAGCGGGTTCCGCGGCCCGGTGTGCGTTGAGCTGGCGTCGCTCGGGAGCGGTCCCGTCGACGAGCTGGCGATGATCGCGCGGAGCATGGACTGGCTTCGCGCCCATATCCCGGTGGCAGCAGGCTGAGGAGGACACGAGCGTTGGCCGACGTCGATCGCAGCATCCCGTTCATCGAGACCCACCACCACCTGTGGGAGCTGGACCGCTTCCGCTACGACTGGCTGACCGACCCGGGCTGGGAGGGTCACAACGCGCTGCTGGGCGACTACAAGATGATTCGCTCGACCATTGGCGCGCCGTGGCGGTTCTTCAAGGAGTTCTACGGCCAGAACGTCATCGGCAGCGTCCATGTCGAGGCGGCCTACGCCGGCCCGGACCCGGTCGAGGAGACAGCCTGGCTGGAGCAGGTGGCGGCCGAGCACGGGATGCCGAATGCCATCGTCGCCTTCTGCGACATCGAGCAGGACAACGCCGAGGCCGAGCTCGACCGTCATCTCGCGGCGTCGCCACGGGTCCGGGGGATCCGGATCCGAGCCCATCCGGATGACCCGGACACGGCCGCGTTCAAGAAGGGCTACGCCGCCCTGGGTGCGCGCGGCCTGTCGTACGAGCTCAATGCGTCGCCGGGCAAGCTGCTCTCGGGCCGGGCCGTCGCGGTCGCGAACCCGGACATCCAGGTCATCCTCGGCCACGCTGGCTTCCCGGTCCAGCGCGATGCCGAGTACTTCGAGCTCTGGAAGCGCGAGATGTCGGCCCTCGGCGAAGCCGAGAACGTGGCCTGCAAGATCTCCGGCTTCGGCATGGCCGACAACCACTGGACGCTCGAGTCGATCCGCCCTTGGGTCCTGCATTGCATCGAGGCGTTCGGGGTCGATCGCTCGATGTTCGGCACGAACTGGCCGGTCGACATCCTGTACGCGACCTACATGGAGCAGGTCGATGCCTACCGGCGGATCATCGCCGAGGCGGGATTCAGCCGCGACGACCAGGAGAAGATGCTCCACCGCAACGCGCAGCGGTTCTACCGCATCTAGGAGGCCGCGCGCATGACGCAGCTGACATGGTCCGAGACGATCGGGAAGCGGGTTCGGACCGGCGATTGGGCCGACCAGGCGATCTCGACCGTCACCAAGATCCGCGAGGCGCTGGCCGAGGCGGGGGACTCCTTCGGCCCGAAGGCCGGCCGTCGCGAGGTGGCCGCCCAGCTCGTGGATTACTTCATGGAGGAAGCGAAGGTCGTCTACGTCGTCTACAACGTGTGGACGCCGGGCTTCCTCCAGTGGTTCACGGACAAGGGCGTGCCGCAGGAAGAGGTCGACGCTGAGGTCCAGCGGCTGGAGCAGCTCCTCGCCTTTACCGACGGCGGGCCGTTCGATCTTCGGGCGCGCTGGGAAGCGCTGGGCCTGCGAGCGGGTCGACTCGGCAACGGGATCCGCTCGTACGACATGACCGTCGCCGAGGCGATAACGGAGCTGGACGGTGTTCGCGAGGACTGGCGCCAGCTCCACGACCGGTACGCCGATCTCCAGGCCGGGATCCTCGCCTTCGTCGCCCGCCGCTTCGGCGAGAGCGCGGTCGAGGACTGCTATCGCTCGGTCCTCCAGCCCTACTTCGACGAGCGCTATGGGCCCTTCGACGTGCGGACCGTCCCGTACGAAAGCACCCTTGAACGGAACCTCTACATCAGCCTCGAAGCGATGCGCGGCCACCTCGTCGGCCCCGGACGGGAGGGGGATATCGAGATCGAGGAGCTCGACGATCGCTGGGAGATCAAGTTCGATCCCTGCGCCTCGGGCGGGCGGATCCTGCGCGGTGACCCTGACGAGGGGACGCCGTCAAGGGTCCTGGAGCCGTACGAGTTCGGCGTCACCCAGGAGCAGCACCCCTGGTCCTGGAACGAGACCGGGGTCTGCTACTACTGCGCCCACTGCAACTTCGCCCTGTCCACGCTGCCCGCCGAAAGTTGGGGCCACCCCGTCCGGACGGTCGACCCGCCACTGTGGCGCGGCGCCGACGCGCCGGAGACGACGCGCAAGTGCGTCTGGAAGGTCTGGAAGTCGCTTGAGGCGATCCCCGAGCGCGAGTACGAGCGGATCGGCCGGACGAAGCCGCAGCTGCCGGTGATCCAGCCCGCCCCGGCGACGATGAACGGGAATGGAGCCGCGGGCCCGGCTGCCGGGGTGTCGGATCCGGGCGCCGGCAGCGAGAACCTTCCCGCTGGCTGACGGCAAACCGGTGCCCACCCGCGCGCGGGAGGGACGCCTACCCCCTCGCGGAAGTTCGTGATCCAGCGCCGCGGCTGGCGCCTAGCAACAGGAGGCTCGCGCTTTGGGAATGGCTGAGGGACGCCGTGCGCTCGTGACTGGCGCGGGCCGTGGAATGGGTCAGGCGACCGCCCTTCGACTGCTCGACGAGGGCGCGCGGGTCGTCGCGGTGGATATCGATCCCAGGGGGCTGGAGGAACTGGGCCGGAAGCCGAACGTCGAGACCGTAGCGGCCGATCTTTCGAACCCGGCCGACCGGGCCCGGGTGATCGAGGCAGGTCGGGCCGACCGGCTGGACTTTCTGGTCAATGCCGCCGCGATCCTCGGGCCACGGCCCTTCTGGGAGGTCACGGAGGACCACTTCCGGCGCGTCTTCGCGACCAACCTGGAGTCGGCGTGGTTCCTCTCGCTCGGGCTCGGCCAGCACCTCTCCGAGGGCGGCGCGATCGTGAACTTCTCGTCGCCGTCGGCGCGCGTCGCGGCGACGCTCGAGGCGGCCGTGTATGCCGCCACGAAGACCGCGATCCAGTCGATGACCCGCTCGTTCGCCCACGCCCTGGCGCCCCGCAGGATCCGCGTCAACGCCGTCTCGCCCGGCATCACCGACACGCCGATGCAGCACGAAGCGCTCGATGCGATGGCGGCGACCCGCGGCATCCCGCGCGAGGTGATCGACGAGGCACGCGTGAAGTCGGTCCCCCTGGGCCGCTGGGCGCCGCCCGAGGAGATCGCCGGCGTCGTCGTGTGGCTCCTGTCGGACACCGCGAGCTACATCACCGGGCAGGTCATCTACGTCGATGGCGGCCTGATCATGAGCGCCTGAGGGTGGAGCCCACCGCCGGTCCGGGCCTGCGCCTCGACTTCTCGCCGAACCGCCTCGCCCTTGTGACGGGCGGCGCCAGCGGGTTCGGGCTCGGCGTGGCGGAGCGGCTCGTCGGGCTCGGTGCCGCCGTTGCCGTCGCGGACCTGCCGCAGGCCCTCGACCGGCTCGACGCCGCGCAACGCGAGCGCTTCGTCCCGATCCCCATGGACGTGACGGACGACGCCGCGGTCGTTGTCGGCGTGGGAGCTGCCCGCGAGCGGCTCGGCGGCCTCGACACCCTCGTCAACTGTGCCGGGGTCTTCCAGTTCCGGGCCTTGGAGGCGATCACCACGCTTGAGTGGGACTGGATCCTCGGCGTAAACCTCCGGGGCACGTTCCTCGTCATGCGTGAGGCGATGCCGCACCTGAAGGCGTCCGGCCGCGGTCGCGTCGTCAACATTGCCTCTGACGCGGGCAAGCGTGGCTGGCCCCTGATCGGCGCCTACGTTGCCTCGAAGTTCGGCGTCGTCGGGCTCACCCAGTCCATCGCCGCGGAGGTGGCCCCCGACGGCGTGCGGGTGAACGCCGTGTGCCCGTCGACGGTGTCCGAAACGGGCATGGGGCGCGTCGTCATCGAGCAGAAGATCGAGCTCGGCTACGGGGAGACCGCCGCCGAGGTCCTGGAGCGCGGCGCCGCATCCTTCCCGCTGCGGCGTCTCGGGACGGTCAGCGATGTCGTCGAGGCGGTGGTCTTCCTGATCTCCGAGAGCTCCGGCTGGATCACCGGCGAGTCAATCAACGTCGACGGCGGCTCACTCGCCGGCTAGACGCGGCTTACTCGGCGGTAAGACGCGGCTTACTCGCGAGTTGACCATCGACACCCACGGCTGACGATCAACCCGTCGGTCGCTACTCGAACAGGTAGCGGCGGACCGCGGCCTCGTCGACGGTCACCCCGAGACCCGGTGCGTCGCGCACCTCGATCCAGCCGTCGCGCATCTCGATCGGATCGGACACCAGCTCGTGCTGCATCGGTGACGGTTCGGGCTTCAGCTCGAGGACGAGCACGTTCGAGGACGCCGCGCAGAGGTGGAGCGAGGCCGCGGTGTCGAGCGCGCTCGACCATGCGTGTGCATTCCAGGACAGGCCCGCATCGGCGGCCATGTCGATGACCTTCTTCGAGCCGGTCACGCCCTCGGCTCGTGCCGGATCGAGCATGACGATGTCTAGCGATCCGCTGTCGATGAGACCCCGGAAGTGGGGGACCGTCCAGCCTTTCTCGCCGGTGCACAACGGGGTGACGGTCGCGGCGCGCAACCGCGCCCAGCCCTTGAGATCGCCCTCCGGCAGTGCGTCCTCGAGCCAGTACAGGCGGTAGGGCTCGAACGCGCGGGCCCGGGCGATCGCGGTGCTCGCCGTCCAGCCGGCACCGGCGACGACGTCCACGATGATCTCCGCGTCGGGCCCCGCCGCGTCGCGGACGGTCCGCACGATCTCGAGGTCGCGCGCGGCATCTCGCCCGAAAGCGATGGACAGGTCGTGGCCCCAGCCACCCTTGAGGACCTCGTAGCCTCGCGCCCGGAGGTCCGCGAATTGTCGTCCGATCCCGCCGATGTCGGCCGTGTCGAAGATCACCGAGGACGCGGCCCGAACGCGATCCCGGCGCTTCCCGCCAAGCAGCTGGTGGAGCGGCAGCCCCGTAAGGTGGCCCACGAGATCCCACAGCGCCATGTCGATCGCGCTGATCGCGAACGTGACGATGCCCCCGTTGCCCGACCAGTACGTCGTTTCCCGGAACTCGCTCCAGATGGCTTCGACGGCGCGCGGGTCCTGACCCACCAGCCGCAGTCCGAGCCCGCGATCGACGATGACCTTCATCGCCAGCGAGGCATCCTCACTGCCGGTGATCGCCTCCCCCCAACCGATCGCACCGTCCGTCGTCTCGATCCGAACGAGGGTGACGCAGCGGAGCTTGCCGTTGTTGTTCGGTTCGGGGTACCGGAGTGGAAACGCCTCGACGCGGGCGATGGTGTCGGTCAAGCCGTGCCTCCTGTCGGTGCGGGGCGATTCGCGGCGGTCACGTCGACCAGGGCCTCGGCCAGCTGGCCCCAGCGCCGGCCCGCCAGCGTCACGTCGGCGGTCACCACCTGACGGCCAGTCGTCGCATCGGCAGGAACCGACAGGCGGAAGGGTAGGACCGATTCTGCTCCTGGCTGGATCGTCGCGGCCGCCCGCGTCGGCTCCGCCGACCAGCCTGGCGGCGGGTCGAGCGTTGCCTCGAGGTCAGCGGGCTCGGGCCCGAGGTTCGTGACTCGCAGCTGCAACGCGAGCTCCTCGCCCAAGGTTGCCGCCGATCGATAGGGACGGAAGACCGCGAAGCGTGGATCCAGCGCCTCGTCAATCCGCTCGGGCACGACGGCCAGTCGCCGGAAGGCGACCTCGAGCTGCCGCGCCCACGCCAGGAAGTCGTCGAGGATCGCTCGCGTCACCGGCAATGCTCCGGTATGTCCCGTCAGGAGCAGCTCGGGCTCGAAGTCCATCAACCGCTGCACGCCGATTGCGATCGAGTCGAGGCGCATCCGGTTGCGGTAGATCGGCGCCGCCGCACGCAATGGCGACAGCGCGCCGGCGAGGAGGTTGTCGCCGGTGAACGCCACGCGCGTTCCATCGACCTCGCCGACGAGCCCGAGCGCCCACCACGTGTGGCCCGGCATGTGGAAGACGTCGAACCTCCAGTCGCGCCAAGCGATCCGCTCGCCGTTGCCGAGGACGCGGTCGACGCGGATGGGATCGCCCAAGAGACATGGCAGCGCATAGGCCGACGGGTTGGTCACGATGTCGGCGAAGTTGTCGAAGATCCAGGCCTCCGCCCCCTGGGTCCGCTGCAGCCAGGGCACGCCGGCGAGGTGATCGTCGTGGTAGTGGCTGGGGATCACCGCCTCGATCCGTCGGAGCCCGGACGCTGCACGGAATTCATCCAGCGAATGGGCCACGAAGCGCTGGTCGGCGTAGAAGTGGTCCCACGACGGATAGCCGTAGTCGAGCAGCAGGCCCTCGCCGTCGTCCGCCACGAGCGCGTACGTGTTGGCGACCGAGTGCGAGTTGGCCCACAGGTGTGGGAGCACGTGGGTCTTCGGCTGGTCGACGGAGTGCGGCCAGGTCGTCCAGACGCGGTTGGCCCGCATCTCGCCGAGCAGGCCGTACAGCTCGTGGAGGTTCGCCCCGAGCGCATCGAGGGCGGCTCGCGGCTCGGCCATCGGCGTCCCATGGGACGGCAGCAGCCGGTCGATCGGCAGGCCGGCGAGCGTGACGACGGAGTGCAGCGCCGCCCCGAGCGCGTCGGGCGCACCGTACTGCCATTGGAGGTCGTGGATGGTTTCGACCTGGCCCGGCGCGGCGATCAGGTCACCGCTGAACGCACAGGCCTGGCCGTCAATCTCGACGAGGTAGGTGACCGAGCCGCGGGTATGGCCGGGCGTCGGCAGGGTCTGGATCTGGAGGCCGCGCCACTCGAAGGTTTCGTAGTCGGCAAGGCGACGGGCCACCGGGATCGGTCGCGCGCGGGTGTTGGCCAGACTCGACGCGTCGTAGTCGTCGAACTGGCGCCGCAGCCGCCAGAACGCCTCGACGTTCTCGAAAAGCGACGCCTCGCGGGCGGGTACTGCAACCTGCGTACCCGTCTCGACCAGCCGGTCGTCGCCCTGGCATTGATCGCGGTGGTGATGAGTGTGGAGCACCCAATCGATCGACCGGACGCCGACCGCTGGGAGGTGGTCGAGGATGCCCGCCGAGCCGGCATCGATGAACAGGCCGTGCTCGCCATCGCGGAGCAGGTAGACGTTGCAGGTGTCCCGGAACAGGAAGAGGTTGGCCGAGAGCTGGACGAGTCCGGCCACGGTCGCGGATCCGGTGCTGGGCCTGGTCCCGGTCACCCGGCTTCCACGACCAGGCGATCGAGATGGCGATGGAACCAATCGATGCGCAGATTGGGTTCCTTGCCGGCAACCACCCGGAAGTCCGGGATCGTTTCGAGCAGGCCGCGCGTCGCAGCGACGATCTCGGCCCGGGCGAGCTGGTAGCCGATGCAGAAATGCTTGCCGAGGCCGAACCCGAGG
>DASQFM010000132.1:0-10203 GCA_035633135.1 Candidatus Eiseniibacteriota bacterium | reverse complement strand
GGCGGCAGCGACCCGCAGCCGACGACCCAGCTGGCGGGCGGAGCGCTCGAGACGGCGACGAGGATCGCGTCCACCTCGGCGGGCGCCAGCGGCGGGCCAGGCTCGTTCACCTTCGTGACGGTCCCGTCCGGTTCGACGAGGCTGATGTTCACGCGGACAGATCCCGCGACCGGCACCGCTTCGATCCTCACCTCGTCCTGGAGGAGCGCCAGGTACGCCGGCGCCGATTCTCGCGCCATCGGCAGGACGGCCAGCGTCTCCACACCCTGCCCGGCGAGCGCCCGGGCGACGTTCAGACCCTTGCCCGCCGCCTCGGAGGTCGCGACCCCTGCCCGGATCAGCGCCCCGCGTTCGAGGCGGTCGATGTGGATCGTCCGATCGATGCTCGGGTTGGGCGTGACCGTGACGATCACGGCTCGGCGGTGGCCGGCCAGTAGCGGCGGAACACGACCGCCTCCGCCTCGCGCGTCCACGTCCCGCCCTCGCCGAGGGCAGCGCCAAGCTCCGGGTCGCCGGCGGCCAGGTCCTCGAGGGAGGTCAGCGGCAGGCCGCGCAGCTGCGGAAAGATCACGATCTTGCCGGGGAAGCGACCGTCGATCATGGCCTGCAGGCCGTCCCGCGCCGCCTCGATCCCGCCGAGGGCGGCGAGCGCCCGGCCGGGCGACAGCAGGCCCGTCAGGGTCTTGGCGACGACGCGCTCCTGGTCCAGGATCCGGGAGCCCGAGGTGCCGGTGTACTGCGCCCCGTGCAGGAAGACCGGCGACAGGTCGAGGCCGGCGCGCGTCCCCACGGGCACCCCGGCGAACAGGACGAGCATGCCGTCGGGGGCCATCACCTTCGCCCCATCCACCACGGCAGCGGCGCTGGGGGCCGTCACGACGACATCGTCGGCCCCGCGCCCACCGGTCTCGGCGGCGACGATCGAGGCCAGCGATTGGCCGGCCTCGGGCACGCGCAGCACGAGCTCGCGGGCGTTCGCGGCAGCGATCGGTTCGAGACGGACCTGGGCGGCGGCCATCCGATCCGCATCGAGGTCGAGGCCGATGAGCCGCCGGGGCCCGTCGGGCATGCGCAGGGCTCGCTCGAGGTGCATCTGGCCCATCGGGCCCGCGGCGCCCACGAAGACCGCCGTTCCGCCCCCGAGCAGCTCGGCGCGGTTGCGCGCCTCCCCGTAGGACGCCGACACGTCGAGCCCTGTCGTGCCCACGAACGCGGTGTAGTGATAGTGCAGCCGGCCGATGTCGACCTCGACGGGCCCGTCGAGCGGCTCGTCGGCGACGAGATTCAGGACGCCCCGGAACGCCAGCGCATCGGCGGCCCGGGAGACCACGTCGGCCGATCGAGGTCCCAGGAGGATGACGTCGTCGAACGGGGCCTGGACATCGGCCTCGTCTGCGACCTCGACCGAGGCGCCACGCGGGGCCGCTGCCCGGGTCTCGGCGACGAGGTCGTCGCGAAGGCCGGACAGCACGATCTCGCGGGCGCCGTCGAGGACCCCGCCGAGGCGGTAGGCCCGCAGGTCATCTGGCCGCCCCAGGACCCAGGTCCGGCCGCCGGTTGCCGGGACCAGCCGTCGCCGCTGGGTGTAGGCCGCCTCGACGCAGGCCCACGGCTCGGTCAAGGCGGTCTCGGCGTACCCCAGCCGGTCGTCGACCTTGACCACGTAGGCGCCGTCGTCGGCCGCCAGCACCTCGGGCCCGATGACGTGGAAGCCGATCAGTCCGCCCGGGATCGTGTAGCCGTAGGCCGTGCTGCGGCCGTCGACGTAGATGTCCGGCTGGATCGCCAGGCGCTGGCCCCGCTGGTACCGGTCCGCGAGCGCCTCGCCCACTTCCACCACGGTCACCGCGGTCTCGTGGCCGAGGCGGGTCGGATCCGTGGCGAGGTCGCGGCCGTAGAGCTTCGGATGGTCGCCGCCAAGGCGGATGAGCTTGATGTCGGAGAAGCACAGGCCCACGGCGTCGACCCGGACGAGGAGCTGGTCGGCGGACGGGCGCGGCACCGGGACGATCTCGGGCCGCCCGTCGCGGCCAACCGCCTCGACCCCCTTGCCGTAGACGTTCCAGGCCAGGGTCGCCGTCGGTGTTCGGGCAGGCGGAGCCTTGTAGGCGGCGTACCGATCGTCGACGTCGATCACTTCGGTCGTGGCAGGTCGGCGGCCTTGAGGACCCGGCCGGTCGCGTCCAGGATGCCGACCTTCGTCCCGATCGTCAGCGGGCTCGCCCCAAATAGGTCGGCGGCGTTGATCGCCACCCAGCGATAGCCGGGCAGCGGCGCCAGCCGCTTGATCGCGGGTCCGATCTCGGGGCCGGTCGCCGCGATGTTGACGTGGCCCTTCGGACCGACGAGGTCGGCCAGACCCTCGGAATCCGGCGCCGCGCCGATCGCCGCGGCGACGGCGCTCAGCAGCCCGTCACGATCCAGCCTGGCCATCTCAATCGCCGTCCCTTCCGGTGAGCACCGCGATCACGGCCGCGGCGGCGGCCTCCGCCTGAGCGCCGCGGGCCACGACGCGCACGTCGTCGCCGACCGCCGCTCCGAGGCCCAGCAGCGCGGTGATGCTGCGCGCGTTGGCGCGTCGGCCATTGGCCTCGATGACGATCTCGGCATCGAACGCCCGGAGCCGATCGACGACCGTCGTGGCGGGCCGGGCATGGAGCCCGGCCGGGTTGGTAACGCGCACCTCGGTGGCGAGCTCGTCACTCTGGACGGCGTGACCGTTGCCCGACGGGGCTTCGGCCTCGTCCGAGGTCAGCGTCCGGTGGATCTCGGCGGCGTCGAGGCTGCTGCCGAGCCGCTTTGTCAGCGCCTCGTCGCCCAGGATGGTCGCCAGCCGGGACAGGACCTCGATGTGCTCCTCCGAGGTCGCCGCGAGGCCGATGACCAGGTACGCCCGCTCCTCGCCCCACGGGACGCCGGCGGGGAACTGGGCCACTGCGAGCCCGGTCCGAAGCACCGCGCTGCGGGCCTCGTCGGTGCCGTGGGGCAGGGCGATGCCGTTGCCCAGATAGGTCGACATGATCGCCTCGCGCTGCCGCATCTGGGCCACGTAGTCGGGGGTGACGCAGCCTTCCGCGACGAGGATCGATCCCACGATGTCGATCGCCGCGGTGGGATCGGCCGCGGTCGCGCCGACGACGACCGCCGAGGTGGAGAGGACCTCCGTCGTCACGATCCCGGTCCGGCGTCGGCCGAGATCTCCTCGCCGGCGGTCAGGCCGCGGATCAGTCGGTCCGAAGCCGCGTTGTTGAGGAAGTTGCGGAAGGTCAGGACGACCGCCGCCGGAGCCGCCTTGCGAGCCCGTTCGGCCAGCCCTTCGTGGGCGATGACGATGTCGGTGTTGGCCGGGATCTGGTTGACGGGGCTGTGGATGACCTTGATGTCATCGCGCCCCAGGTCCTTGACTCGCTTCTTCAGCTGATTCGCGCCGATGAGGCTCGATCCCATACCTGCCTCGCAGGCGAATACGACAAGCCTGACGTCGGCGGCCTGCTTGACGACCATGGCCGGACTCCCCTGGTATGTGCCGCCCGGCGCGGTGTACGCCGGGCGGCATCGGGTTGGGCTGTGGCGGTGCCGGTCAGGCGGGCGCGCCTGCCGGAATTGCGGTTGTGCTTTCCAACGCGGCTTCCTCTTCGCTCTCCTTGACCGGGTAGAGCCGGAGGATGAGCGAGCCGACGAGGAACGATGCTACGGCGCCGACGAGAACTCCCCCGAGCACGCCGAAGTGCTGGCCCGGAGGCGTCACGGCGAGGTAGGCGAAGATGCTGCCGGGCGACGGCGTGGCCGCCAGGCCGGCCTGGGTGGCGACGAAGACGATGTCGGCGGCGATCCCGCCGGCCCACATGGCCACGATCATGATCGGGTGGGACAGAACATACGGGAAGTAGATCTCGTGGATCCCACCGAAGAAGTGGATGATGATCGCCCCGGGTGCGGACAGCTTCGCCATCCCCTTCCCGACCCACGCGAAGGCAAGCAGGAGGCCGAGTCCCGGACCGGGGTTCGTCTCCAGCAGGAAGTGGATGGCGCGGCCCTTCTCGGCCGCCTCGGCGACGCCCAGCGGCGCGAGCACGCCGTGGTTGATCGCGTTGTTGAGGAAGAGGACCTTGGCGACCTCGATCGGGATGTCCGCCAGCGGCAGGAGGCCGGCGCTGATGATGGCGCTCACGAAGTTGCCCATCGCGTCGGAGCCGACCTGCAGGATCGGGCCGATCGAGAGCACGCCGATCACGGCGAGGATCGCACCGAGGATGCCGGCCGAGAAGGTGTTCGACAGCATCTCGAAGCCGGAGGGCACCTTGTCCTCGGTGGCATCGTCATACAGCTTGATCAGGTACGCGCCGACCGGGCCGCAGATCATCGCGCCGAGGAACATGGGGGCCTCGGAGCCGACGATGATGCCGGCCGTGAAGACCGCGCCGACGACGCCGCCGCGATGGCCGTGCACCAGCTTGCCGCCGGTGTAGGCGATCAGGATCGGGATCAGGAACTTGATCATCGGCCCGACCAGCGCCGCGAGGGTCTCGTTCGGGGTCCAGCCGGTGGGGATCACGAACGCCGTGATCAGGCCCCAGGCGAGGATCGCGCCGATGTTGGGCAGGACCATTGCGGCCAGGTAGCCGCCATACCGTTGGATTCGCTCCATAGTCCTCACTCCTCCGCTCCAAAGGTGGACAGAGCGGGATCATCGAAGCGCAACCGTTTCGCAACAAGTGCCAATCTGGCGGCACCGACTTGTGACAATTTCGAACCCGAAACTCAGTGTGTCGGTTCTCCCAGGAGGCGACTCAGGCGCCGGATGTCGCGATCCCGGAGCAGCGGGCTGACGACGACGGAGTTCTCCTCGGCGTCATCCCCGAGCGGCACGGTGCTCACCACGACGTCCGTGTCCCGGTCGTCCGGGCCGCGCTCGAAGGCGGTCTTCGAGACCACGCGGGTGACCTCCACCTGGGGGAAGACCGCGAGCAGGCGTGAGACGAGGATCCAGGCGGTGGCCATCCCGGCCGGGCAGACCACCGTGACGCGGATCTTCGGTCGCAGGCGGTTGCGTTCGAGCGAGCCGGCCAGGTACATCGTCAGGAAGCCGATCTCCTCGGACGGAACGCCGGCGTCGCCGAGCGGCGCGACCTCGGCGACGATCTGGGTCGCGACCTCGTACACGTCCGGATACCTGTCACGGACCTCCTGCTCGAGCGGGTTGCTGACCGGCAGGCCGTAGCGCAGGCGGACGCGCAGCCGCCGCAGGTGCTCGACCAGGCTCCGCCGCAGCTGGTCGTCGTCGGCCAGCGAGGGGTGCAGCCGTTGCGCGGCGGCGGCCACGAGGCGACCGACGGGCTCCATGTCGGCGTCGTCCGTCGCGGCCGCCTGCCCGCCGATCTCGACGAAACCCAGCAGGAACTCGGTGATCGCAGCGATGTCGGTCTCGCCCAGCACGAGGCCGGTTCGTCGCTCCATCGCGGCCGCGATCCTGGCGGCCGCGTCGGCAATCGGATGATCGATCAGTGACCGCAGCTGCCCGCTCTGGAACTCGGCCGGCCGGCCGGCCTGGACGCGGCGCGCGAGGATCGCCAGGTAGAGCGTCGCAACGATCGTCATCGGCTCGGCATCGTCCAGCTCCCGCAGCTGGTCCAGCAGGATCGAGCGATGGGTGGCGAGGTCCAGGCCGGCGGTGAAGCGGGCCACGCCACCGGAGCGGTCCTCGCGGTCGCTCCAGGCGGTGTGATCGCCGCCCGCCTGGCGCAGCAGGACGTCCGGCGGGACCGCCTCGAGCACGAGGGCGAGGAGGCCCTTGCGGACGTCGATCTCGGTTCCCCGGACGACGAGGCCGACGCCGGGCAGGTACTGGAGGTGGAGGTGGTGCTCCTCGAGCCAGTGCTCCGCGGCGTGGACATCCCGCCGGACGGTGGGCCGCGAGGCACCGAGCTCGACCTCGAGATCGGCGAGATGGAGGGGCTCGGGGGCCCGGTCGAGCAGCATCGCAAGGGCCTGGAGCTTGCGGTCGGCGACGTTGAGGACCTGGGGTCCCGTCTCGCCGTCCAGGCTGGCCCGCAGCGCGGCGCGCGCCTCGTCGTCGCCCTGGACCCAGATTCCCACCCCACGCCGGCGCACGATCTGGAGGCCGCCCGATCGGAGATACGTTTCGATCAGCGGGAGGTTGTAGCGCACGACCCGGGTCGTCAGCCGAAGGGCGGTCGCGATCTCCTCGGCGCTCTCCGGCTCCATCTCCTGGAGCAGGTGCCGAGCGATTCGTGCCTGGCGGCTGTCGAGCGGGACGAGCGCTGACATTTTGCGACCGGCTTCCTCCGAACTGGCGGAACGGCAGGGGTGGAGTATGGCCTCGGCGCAAGCCTCGATCGACCTATCCTATTGTCGGCACGTGACAGACTGTCCACGGACGCGCGCCGGAGTGGGGTTCTGAGCGATGCCTCCAGCGACCGACACATCACTGCCGACTGGTACGGTGACGTTCCTCTTCACCGATATCGAGGGATCCACGCGGATCCTCAGCCGGATGGGCGAGGGCTACGCGGAGCTGCTTGCCAGGCACGCCGAGATCCTGCGTTCGGCGATCGTCGATCACTCGGGGACCGAGGTTGCCACCGAAGGGGACTCGTTCTTCGCGGCGTTCGCCTCGGCTACCGACGGCGTGGTCGCAGCCATCCAGGCGCAACAAGCCTTCGCGGCGGCCACGTGGCCGAAGGGAGCGGAGATCAAGGTCCGGATGGGCTTGCACACCGGCGAGGGGCGGCTCGGGGGCGACAACTACGTCGGCATCGACGTCAATCGGGCGGCGCGCATCGCGGCTGCCGGCCATGGCGGCCAGGTGCTCCTCTCCGACTCGACTCGTGCCCTGATCGAAAGCACGCTCCCAGACGGCGGGCGTCTGCGCGACCTCGGCGAGCATCGGCTCAAGGATTTCGACCGGCCGATGCGGATCTCCCAGCTCGAGATCGACGGCCTCCCCACCGATTTTCCAGAGCTCAAGACGCTCGACGCCCGACCGGGCAACCTGCCCGACCAGCTGACCAGCTTTGTCGGACGAGACCGGGAGCTGGCGCAGGTGTCGGAGCTGATCGGCGCGCATCGGCTCGTCACCCTGACCGGACCCGGCGGTACGGGGAAGACACGGCTGGCGCTGCGGGTCGCCGGCGATCGCATCGGCCACCATCGAGACGGAGCCTTCTTCGTCGACCTTGCTCCGATCCACAACCCGGAGCTCGTGCCGTCGGCCATCGCCCAGGCCCTCCGCATCGGCGTCGAACCGGGCAGCGACGCGCTGGGCGCCGTTCGCGCCCACCTGCGTGACCGCGACCTGCTGCTCATCCTCGACAACTTCGAGCAGGTGCAAGCGGGCGCCGGAGTGGTCGAGGAGCTCCTCTCGGCCGCCCCGCGGGTCCGGGTGCTCGTCACGAGCCGGATGCCCCTCGCGATCTACGGCGAGCAGGAGTACGAAGTCCCGCCCTTCGAGATCCCCGCCGCCCGCCCCGCCGGCGAGCTTTCAGGATTCGGTGCGGTGGACCTCTTCGTGGAACGCGCACGTGCGGTGAAACCGGCCTTCGAGTTGAGCGACGACAACGCGGCGGCGGTCGCCGGGATCATCGCTCACCTGGACGGACTGCCGCTCGCGATCGAGCTCGCCGCCGGCCAGCTCCGCATCCTCAGCCCATCCGCCATCCTGCTCCGACTGGAGCAGCACCTGCCCCTTCCGGCCGCGGCCTTCGAGGGGCGTCCCGAGCGACAGCGAACCGTCCACGCGGCCATCGACTGGAGCTACGAGCTGCTCGACGAGCCAGAGCGTCGTCTCTTCGCCCGACTCTCGGCCTTCCCCGGCGGCTGCTCGCTCGAGGCCGCGGAGTGGGTGGCCGATCCGGGCGATCTCGGGATCGCCGTGATCGACGGCCTGGCTGGCCTGGTCGGGAAGAGCCTCCTGCGACAACAGGAGGCGGAGGACGGCGCGACGCGATTCGCCATGCTGGAGACGATCTCGGAGTACGCCGCCGAGCGGCTCAGGACCGACTTCGACGCCGGCCCCACCCGCAGACGACTCACCGAGTTCTACCTCGCCTTCGCCGAGGAGGCGGGGCCGCACCTGACGATGCGGGACCAGGCTCGTTGGCTTGACCGCTGCGAACGCGAACAGCCCAACCTTCGGGCGGCGCTTCGGTGGGCCGTCGACGCGCCAGAGCCTGAGCTCGGGCTTCGGATCGCCACCGCGCTCTGGCGGTTCTGGCACCAGCGCGGACCGATGTGGGAGGGCCGCCAGGCGCTCGACGAGCTGCTGGCGCTGCCGGCCACCTCGCCGGCCATTCGGGCCCGGGCCCTGGGCGGTGCGGGCGGCCTAGCGTGGTGGACGGGTGACCACCCGGCGATGCTGCGGCACCACCGGGAGGCCCTCCCACTGGCACGGGAGAGCGAGGACCGGCGGGACCTGATCGAGGCGACGTACAACCTCGGTTTCGCCATGCTCTGGAGCGCGGTCCTGGGTGGTGCCCCAGACGCCGATGCTGCAGAGGACCTGTTCCGGGAGGGCCTGGCGATCGCCGAAGGACTGGGCGATCGGCGAGGCATCGCCAAGGCCCAGCGCGGTCTTGGCCTCATCATCGGTATCGCGAGAGGCGACCCGGCCGCCGCCGTGCCGATCCTCCAGGCATCCGTTTCGATCCTCGAAGATGTCGGCGACCGGTGGGAGCTCACCGAGTCACTGATCGGGCTCGGCAACGGCTACCGCTTTTCCGGCGACATGCCGCGCGCTCGCCAGCACTACCTGCACGCGCTCGACATCAACGTCGACGCCGGAAGCCGGCAGACGAGCGCAAGCCTGCTGAGGATGGTCGCCGCCCTCGAGAGCCACGCCGGCCGGCACGAGCGCGCTGCGCGCCTGTGGGGCGCTGCCGAGGCGGCGCGGATGATCTACGGCGCGTCGCTCGATCCCCCAGCGGCTGCTCGGCTCCTCGGAGATCCGGTGGCTGCGTCGCGCCCGGCCATCGGCGACGACGCCGTGGATCAAGCACTCGCTCAGGGGCGAGCGATGGACCTCGACGCCGCGATCGCGTACGCCCACGCCGAGGAATGAGGTGGAGCCTTGGCACTCAGGCCGAGAGGGCCAAGGAACAGGACCCATAAGGGCTCCAATAGGGGCTCTCGAGACCTCTGGGACGAGGCCGACGCCGCGCCCGTGCTTCGCCGCCTGGCAGCCTCGAGCCGGATGCCATCGACGCCACCGACGAGGAGCGTTCGGCTCGGCACATACGTCGCCCTGCAATACCCCGCGTGCCGGAGCAGCTTCTGGAGTTGCCCCGCTTTTCGTGGACGGTCGGGGGCTTGCGCGCATCACCGAGGGCGAAGGGCGATAATGCGCCCACCGTGGAGGCGCACAACGAGCTCCGGCTCGTGACCTGCCTGTTCATCGACGTCGTCGGCTCGACGGACGCGACCGTCCGGCTCGGCCCCGAGCGGATGCAGCGGCTTCTGGGCGAGGCCTTCGCACAGATGAGCGGCACGATCCAGGCCCACGGCGGGGTCGTCGAGAAGTACATCGGCGATGCGATCCTCGGAACGTTTGGCATCCCGGTCTCGCACCCCGACGATGCCGAGCGTGCGCTGCGCGCCGCCGACGCCTGCGTGCGGTGGGCATCGGAATGGGCCGCCTCGGGCGGGCTGAGCGTCCGGGCCGGCCTCGAGACCGGCGACCTCCTCGTCGATCCCCGAGCCCTCGAGACGAACCAGCGAATGGTCATCGGCGAGTCGATCAACCTCGCGGCCCGGCTCCAGTCCCACGCTGAACCGGGCCAGGTCGTCGTTGGCCCACGCTGCCACGAGGCGACCGCAGCCTTCGCGACCTTCGAGCCCTTCGGCGGCCTCGACCTCAAGGGCTTCGGCAGCGTCGACGCGTGGCGGTTCACGGGATTCGGCCAGACCCAGGCCCATGTCGAGATGGAGTTCGTCGGGCGCGAGCCCGAACTCGCAACGCTGGCGGCGGCGTTCGAGGCATCGCGTGGCGGAGCACCGGGGCTCGCCCTGATCGTCGGGCCTCCGGGGCAGGGCAAGAGCCGCCTCGCGCGGGAGGCCATCCGGCGGGCCGGGACGTTCACCGTGCTCGAGGCCCGCTGCCGGCCCGAGGCCGGCGCGAACTCTCCATTGCGACAGCTCGTCGAGGCCGAGGCGGGCGCATCGAACGCGGAGACCGTTCGGGACCGGATC
>DASQFM010000131.1:0-5258 GCA_035633135.1 Candidatus Eiseniibacteriota bacterium | reverse complement strand
GTCGACCGGAACCACGTGGCGCCATCGGCTTCGTAGACGTGACCCGCGTCCCGCAGCCGCTGGACCGCGCGCTCGACCCAGCCCCCGCTGTGGAGGCGGCCCTCGATGGTCCAGACGTCGAAATGGACGCCGAGCCGTTCGAGCGAGGCTTCGATGCCCGCCCGGACCCGCTGCCCCGCCCAGCGCCCGACGGCCTCGGCGCGGTCCTCGCCGCTCGCGAGACCGAAGAGCTCCGACGCGACGGCCCCTGCCAGGTCGGCGACATAGTCGCCGTGATAGCCGTCCTCAGGGACCGGCCTGCCTTCGAGGGAGGCGATGACTGATGCGCCGAGGTTGCGCACCTGGGCCCCCGAGTCGTTGAAGTAGTACTCGCGGGTGACCTGTTGACCGCCGGCCTCGAGAACGCGCGCCAGCAGGTCGCCGACGAACGCGCCGCGAGCGTTGCCGACCGTCAGCGGGCCCGTCGGGTTGGCGGAGACGAACTCCACGTTGACGTGGTGCACCACTTTCGTTCCGGCCCGACCCCAGCCGGCCGGGTCGCGGAGGGCGCGTGCGATCACGCTCTCGAGGGCCCGATCGGTCACCCGGACGTTGATGAAGCCCGGGCCTGCGACCGAAGCCGAGGCGATCGGCGATTCCAGGCTGGCGGCTGATCGAGATGCCGTTGCCCGATCCCGGGTCACGGCCTTCGATGAACCCACCGGCTCCTGTTCGGCTTGGATCGCCTCGACGATCGCGCCGGCGATCGCCGTTGGCTTCATCCCGAGCGGGCGGGCCAGCCGCAGCGCCACGTTCGTCGCGAAGTCGCCGTGATCAGGATTGGCGGGTCGGGACACCTCGATTGCGAACGGCGGCGCGCCCCCCTGGCCGGCCTGTCCGACCGGCTCTTCCTGACTGGGAAGAGAGCCGTCCGCGACTGCCCGTTGCCAGGCGCGCTCCAACGCATGAGTGACCTCGGCGCGAAGGTTAGGCGCGTCGGTCGAGGCATCCCGCGGTGAATCAGTGGCGGCATCTGGCACGGTCCGCGGAATGGTACCGATCGGGGCGCTAATGCTGCTCGAATGCGATGCGAATCAACTGTTGCAAACCTTCTCAGAGGTACTAAACTTGGCCCTCGGACCATCGGGCATCAGTCGTGCGCCGAATACCCGACCCCAGTCGGGTGCGAGCGTACATCCAGTCCAATTTGGGCCTGTTGGGAGCATCGGAGGGAAGAGAGAACATGAGCAAGCGTGGCAAGCTCGGGGCGCTCGCCGGAGCGTTCGTTTTGACCTTCGCAGTGGTGGGCGCCGCGATCGCCGCTCCGAAAGAGGGGTCGGTCGACGTCACCAAGACGGCCAGCGTGGCCACGGTCCCGGCGGGCGGTGGAAGCGTCACGTACACCGTCAAGGTCACCAACACGGGTGACAAGGACTTCCACGCGCTGACCGTTTCGGACAGCAAGTGCACCCTCACGGGCGGCAAGGCTGTCAGCGGCGGCAACAAGTTCGCCAGCGGCGAAGTGCTCACCTACACCTGTACCCTGACCGTGGCGCCGAACACCACCAATACCGCAACCGCTTGGGCGTGCACCAACTCCAGCGATTGCAACCAGGAGAGCGCCTCGGCGACGGATAGCGCCTCGGTGACCGTCGGCCTCACGGCTGCTCCTGCCGCCGCGGCCCCGACCCCGACCAAGAAGGTCGTGGCGCCCGCCACGTCGACCACGTCGTTGGTCTCCAGCTCGGCGGACGGCGCCTGGCTCCTGATCATCGCCCTCGGCGTCCTTCTCGCCTCGGTGGTCATCCTGACCCCGCGACGCTCGAAGAGCAGCGAATAACCGCTTCAATCCCCAATAGCCGAAGTCGAAGGAGGGCCGGGCAACCGGCCCTCCTTTTGATTCCCGGCCCGGTGCGGCAGTGCGCGGCGGCGAGGCGCCGCCGCGACGGTGGCCGCGGGGGGCGCCGAGGCTCGATCCCAACCCACTTATGAACAGCGGTCGTGGCCGAGCACCAACGAGCGGTATACGGCGGCGGGGGCGTGCTACGAGGCGGACGAATTGTGCCTGCGTGAGCGTGGGTCGGCACGAAACAGCGGCCGCTCAGGCCTCCAGACCGCCTTGAGGTCGGTCAAGGGCTGGGTGTAAGACTGACGTTCATATCTCGGCAAGCTAGACCCGCCCGAGCCACTCCGGTTGCGAGCCCGAAGCGCAGGTTTTCGACCGAGCTAACCCTCGGCCGCCGGTCAGCCCTTGGGCCCGCGCCCCGGGGTGCCCGCCGGCTTGCCGTGGCCGCGCTTCTCGATCTCGGTGACGGCGTTCTGGCCGTCTTCGAGGGCGTTCTCGACCGCGCCCCCCGCGTCGCCAACGTTCTCGGCGGAGATGGTCTCGAGCGCTTCGAGCTGCAGACCGAGCGCGGCGTACAGGCTCGCCAGCACCGCGGGGTCGTCGCCCGCCTCTTTGAGCGCGTCCTTGACTGATGCCCGGTAGGCCTTGAGCGCCGCGGCGACCGCCTTGCCGTTCTTGCCATTGGCTGCGCCCCTGGCCTCCTTGATCCGCTCGTGGAGTGCCGCCACCCTCGCTTCGGCTCGCTCCGAAGCCGCTGCGGGCAGGGTGAGGTTCTCGAGGAGGAGCCGCGTGTCGTAGAGGGGGCTGTCGGGGGGAGCGGCCGAGACCGCGACGGCGCCGCCGAGCAGGAGCCCGGCCGCCAGCAGGGCCGCGAAGCCTCGGCGGACCCATCGCCCGGTCTGGGCGGGCGCCGGCGGATCGACGACCGGAATCAGCTCGGCCCGGCGGACTCGCCCTGTGAACTCGGCTCGAACCTGAAGAGGCAGCGCGTCGGCCAGTCCCTCCGGCGACGCAACCGCCAGTGCCTCCGGCGACGCAACCGCCAGCGCCTCCGGCGACGCAACCGCCAGTGCCTCCGGCGACGCAACCGCCAGTGCCTCCGGCATGGCCTCCAGCGGGTCATCCCAGCGGGAGACCGGCGCAGGGTTCCGGCCCCGCAGCCTGCCGCGGCCCAGCGACCGGAGGCTGGTTCGACTGGCGACTCGTTGCGCCGGCGGCGGCATCGCGACGATCGCGGGCTCGGCCACCGGAGCGGCGGCGGCGTCAAGTACGACCGCCCGGACCCGCGCCGTCGACCTCGGATCGGGCTGGAGACGGGCATCGGCGTACGCGAGGAGGAGCCGCTCGATGTCCACGTCGTCCCGATCGTCCTGATCCATCGCGGCTCCGCCTATGGCTCCAACGGGTCCGGCAGGGCGGCCGGCTCCCCGATGACCAGGCTCCCGACCCCGAGCCCGGGCGCGGGACTCCCCATCGGCAGCTCGCTCAGCTGCATCCCCAGCGCCCGCCGGAGCGATGCGATCGCCCTGAACTGCAGACCGCGGATCGTGCCTTCCTGTTTTCCCATCGCCTCCGCTGCCTCGCGGGCCGAAAGCCCGCCGAAGAACCGCAACTCGATGACCTCGCGCTGCTCGTCGGTCAACGTGCCAAGGGCCCGGCCCACGGCGTCGAGGTCCTGCCGCAGCGCGGCGGTTGCCTCGGGTCCCGCTTCCTCGGTTGGCCGCTGGACCTCGGACGTCAGCTCGAGGTGGTCGCGCCGGGTCCGGACGTGATCGATGACCGCATTCCTGGCCAGCCGGAAGAGCCAGCCCCCGAATGGGATGCCTCGCGCCGTGTAGCGCGGGAGCGCCTCCAGGGCCTTGACGAAGATGAGCTGCGTCAGGTCCTCCGCGTCGCTCGGGCGGCCGACGCGGCTGACGACGAAGCGATAGATCGGCTGGTGGTATTCGTCGAAGATCTGCCCGAAGGCCTCGCGGTTGCCCGCTTGTGCCTCCGCAACCAGCCGGTCGATCGTCTCGGCGTCCATCTCGGGTAACGACTCCGGCGGCGCAGCGTTAGGGCGCCGCGACGGCACCAGTGCCGGTGGGGATCTTGATCCGGATCGGCTCGCCGCCGCGACGGAAAGTCACCGAATCGAAGCCGGCGCTTCGCAGCGCATCGTAGGCGTCGGCCAGCCGCCAGGCCAGCCAGTCGCGACGATGGGCATCCGAGCCAACGGTCACCCGGCTTCCGCCCAGGTCCCGGAATCGGGCGACGGTGGCGGACGACGGGTACGTCTCGCCGACGGCCTGGCGAAGGCCGCTCGTGTTCAGCTCGAGGGCGACCCCGGCATCGACGAGCGCCCGCAGGACCGGCTCGAGGACCTCCGGCTGCATGCCCAGGTCGACAGGCGTCAGGTACGGGAGGAGGTAGCGCTTCACGACGTCGAGGTGGCCGATGGTGTCGAACAGGCCCGATCGCGCTGCGGCCACGACCTCGGCGTAATAGGGCGCCACGACCTCCGCGATGTCGCGGCCGGCGATGAACGAGCCGACCCGGTCGCGACGGTAGGGCGAGCCGGGCCAGTCGTGGACCGAGCCGATCGTGAAGTCGTAGCGATGCCGCCGCAGGTGCGCCCGGACGTCGTCTGCCCAGCGCCGGTTGAAGGTGAGCTCGGCGCCGAACCGGATCGTCACGCCCCGAGGCGTCCACCGTTCGGCGGCCTCGCGGACCACCCGCTCGCGGTCGGCATACGAGGTGAAGTTGAAGGCCGGGTCACGCGGGTCGAAATCGACGTGGTCGGTGATCGCCAGCTCGGTGATGCCGCGCTCGACCGCCAGGGCGGCGTAGACGTCGATCGGGACGTCGCTGTCGGGCGACTGGTCGGTATGGACGTGCGAGTCGAGAGGCAGGTTGCTCGATCGCTCGATGGCCGCGGCCGACAGATCCACGGGGTGCCGGTGCAGGCCGACGCCACTCAAGCGGCGATCAAGCCGAGCTCCCGACCCACGCGGGCGAAGGTCTCCAGGGCGCGGTCGAGGTGCTCGTCGGTCAGGGCCGCGGTGACGATCGTTCGCAGCCGGGCCTGGTCGATGGCGACCGTCGGAAAGACCACCGCCGTCGCGAAGACGCCTTCCTCGAACAGCCGGCCGGAGAACCGGATCGCCGCCTCCGAGTCGCCGACGATCACCGGCGTGATCGGCGTCTCCGATCGGCCCGTGTCGAATCCGAGCCGCGCCAGCTCCGCCTTGAACCGGCGGGTGCTCGCCCACAACCGTTCGATGCGCCAGGTCTCGTCTTCCATGACCCGGATCGCCTCGCGGCAGGCGGCCACGACGGCCGGCGGGTGGGAGGTGGAGAACAGGAACGGCCGGGATCGGTGCTCGAGCACCGTGCGCAGGCTCTGCGCGCCGGCCACGTACCCGCCCAGCACGCCGATCGCCTTCGAGAGGGT
>DASQFM010000130.1:0-3385 GCA_035633135.1 Candidatus Eiseniibacteriota bacterium | reverse complement strand
CCTTCGGCTACCAGCTCGACAAGTTCGAGCTCGTGTACTCGACCCGGATGCCGCTGGGCTCGGTCGGCGTCAGCTTCACCGACGCCACGGCCCAGTTCCCAGCCTATGACGTGCTGACAGTGGTGTCCGGGCTTGCCGCGGCGTTCCTCGTCGGGGCGGCGTTCACGCGCTGGACGTGGCCTCTCGGTTTCACCGTCATCGCCTGGCTCCTGGCTTCGCTCGTCCTCGGCCGGCTGTATCCAGAGGCGATCCAGCGCTTCGTCGTCGAGCCGAACCAGCTGGCCAGGGAGGAGCTGTACCTCTCCAACAACATCGCGATGACGCGGCTGGCGTTCGGCCTCGACCGCTGGGAGGTCAAGCCCTACCAGGGCGAAGCGGCGCTGACGGAGCAGCAGATCGAGGCCGACGCGGCGACGTTCCAGAACGCCCGGCTGTGGGACTACCGGCCGCTCGGCGCGACGCTCGACCAGCTGCAGACCGTCCGCCGCTACTACGACTTCGTCGACGTGGACACCGACCGATACGACATCAACGACGAGATCCGGCAGGTCATGCTCTCGGCGCGCGAGCTGGATCTTGCGGCCAACCCCGGGGCGGTCGGCTGGGTCAACCAGCGGATCATCTATACCCACGGCATCGGCATGGTGATGGTCCCGGTCAACGAGGTCACGGCCGAGGGCCAGCCGGTCCTGTTCATCAAGAACCTGCCGCCGGTCTCGTCGAACGGCGCCCCGACGATCACCGAGCCCCGGATCTACTTCGGCGAAAAGCCGACCGGGTACGTCATCGTCGGCGCCACCCAGGCCGAGTTCGACTACCCGCGCGGCGAGACCGTTGCCGGCTCGGGGGATACCGGCGTGCCGACCACCTGGTCCGGCAACAACGGCATCCGCCTCGACACGACCTTCAGCCGGCTGCTGTTCGCCATCCGGTTCGGCGACCTGGACCTCCTCATCAGCGACCAGGTCCTGTCGACGAGCCAGCTGCTCATGCACCGCTCCCTGTCGGAGCGGCTGGCGCTGCTCGCGCCGTTCCTGAGCTACGACAAGGACCCGTACCTGGTCGTCGATGGCGACGGGCGCCTCGTCTATGTCCAGGACGCGTTCACCACCACCGACAGATTCCCGAGCGCCCAGCCGTTCGACACCGCGGGCCTGCCGGGCACCGGGCTGGGCTCGGGCCAGATCAACTACCTCCGCAACAGCGTGAAGGTCGTCATGGACGCCTACAGCGGCGCCATGCATTTCTACGTCGCGGACCCGACCGATCCGCTGATCCGGGCCTACCAGGGTGTCTTCCCGACCCTGTTCTCGCCGCTGAGCGCACTGCCCTCCGCCCTCGAGCCGCACCTCCGCTACCCCGAGGAGCTGTTCAACGTCCAGACCAGGATGTATGGCCGGTACCACGTCATCGATCCCGAGACCTTCTACGGCAGCAATGACCTGTGGACCGTGCCCGCCGACCAGACGAACACCCAGACCCTGCCGCCGGAGGCCTATTACGTGGTGATGCGGATGCCCGGCGAATCGCAGCCCGAGTTCCTGCTCCTGCAGCCGATGGTCCCGACCAGCCGGCCGAACATGATCTCGTGGGTCGCGGCCCGGAACGACGAGGCGAGTTACGGCACCGTTCGGGTCTTCCGATTCCCATCCGACACGACCGTCCTCGGGCCGGCCCAGATCGAGGCCCGCATCGACCAGGACCCCATCATCAGCGCCCAGATCACGCTCTGGAACCAGTCCGGCAGCAGCGTCATCCGGGGCAACCTGATCGTCGTCCCGATTGGCGAGGCGCTGATCTATCTCCAGCCGGTCTACCTCCAATCGACCTCGTCGGCGTTCCCGGAGTTCCAGCGGATCGTCGTTGCCTCGCCGACGGCGGTCGTCTGGTCGCGGACGCTTGGCGACGCCCTCACGCAGCTCCTGGCGACCAACGCGGGCGGGCCGGGCGGCTCGCCGGCGCCGGTTCCGACCCCCACCACGGGACCGAACGCAACCCCAACCCCGACGACCGGTCCGACCCCGCCCGGCGGGCTGCCGTCCGACGTCGCGGGCCTGATCGAGTACGCGAACACCCATTTCGAAGTGGCCCAGCAGGCGCTGCGCGACGGCGACTTCGCCGGCTATGGCCGGGAGATCGAGCTCGTCCGGCAGGCGCTCGCCCAGTTGGAGCAGCTCGCCGGTCCGACCCCATCGCCCTGAGCGGGTCCGGCTGGCCGGCGGCGCTGCTCGGCGCGATGCTGGCGACCCTGGCCCGGCCGCGCTGGTGGGTCCTCAGCCTGGCGGCGTTCCTCGTTCGAGGCGGCGTGGTGCTCGTCATCGTGCCCGTCGTCGCCCTGCCGTCGATCGCGGGGCTTGCGGCTTCGCTCGGCCCCATCCTCGTCGGGTTCGTCTTCGGCGAGCCGTCGGCAGCCGCGCTGATCCTGACGGCGGCGGTGGTGGTCGCCCTGGCGGCGTGGCTGGCGGTCTCCGCCAACGTGGGGGCGTGGCTGGACATCGCCCTGGCCGCTGAAGCGGCGAGCGACGAGGACCTGGTGTCTCCTCGGCCGTCGGTCGGCCGGCCCCCGGCACGTCGTGCGGCCGCCGCCCGGTTGCTGGCCCACCTGCCAACCGCCGTGGCCGTTGCGTTCGCGGCGAGCCGGATCGCCGACGCCGGGTACCAGGAGTTCATCCAGCCGGGCGATGCAGCGATCCCCCTGATCCTGCGCGTGGCCGGGCGCGCTCCCGAGGCGGTCGCGGCCCTGGCGATCACGACGCTCGTCGGCGAGGCCGCCGGAGGCGTCGCTGTCCGCCGGCTGATGCTCGGCGCGTCTGTCCCGGCGGCCGTCGCCCATGGCTTCGCGAAGCTGGCCCAGCCCGCGGGTCTTGTGACGTTCCTGCTCACCGATGCCGTCATCGCGGCCGTCGGCCTGCCGTTCTGGGCGGCCGTCTCGATGGCCTGGGACGATGCCCGGATTGCGCTCGTGGACGGGGCGACCGGGACGGCCGCGGCGCTTCCGATCGGCCTGTTCCTCGTCACGTGGCTGGCGGGCCTGTGGATTCTGGCCGTGGCCGTTGCCTGGCGTGCGACCGCGTGGAGCGCGGAGGTCTTCCGAACGGCTCCCGCCCGACGGCTCGTGCGGCAGGCCGAGGTCACGTCGCTGACGGCTCAGACCCCCGGCGAAGGCATCTGAGAGCTGCCAGGACCGTCACGCAGAACCACGCTCGCGTGTCCGGATTCGACACGCTGGGCCGATCGGCCCCCCTGCTACACTGCCCCGGTCCTCGGCGCTTGAACGTCGCGGAGCGACTCGGTTCTTTGGCGACGGAGGCGGCGACCGCGGCGGATGGATCAGATCCTCGAAACGATCGGCGACGCGATCGGCTCGATCTTCGACAATCCGGTC
>DASQFM010000129.1:0-9889 GCA_035633135.1 Candidatus Eiseniibacteriota bacterium | reverse complement strand
CGATGGCCTCCGGGTACGTGAGGGCCGTGTCGCCGGTCGCCGGATGGTGCCCGTCGCGAACCCGGAAGCCGCTCACGAGCAGGCCGTCCGTTTCGGCCGCGGGCTGCTCCGGGTAGGTCGTGTCGACGGTGATCGAGCCGCTGCCGAGGGCGGCGACCGAGGTCACGATCTTGAAGATCGAGCCCGGCACGTAGCGGCCGACCGTTGCCCGCGGCAACAGCGGCAGCGAGGCATCGTTCTGGAGCGCCTCGAACGTCGCGGCCGACGTGGCGGGATTCGCAACCGCCGACGCGTCGAACACCGGGGTCGAGGCGAGGGCCAGGACCTCGCCGGTCCGCGGATCGAGCATCACGACGGCACCGCGGCTGTCGCCGAGGGCCGCGACGGCGCCTTCCTGGAGGGACAGGACGAGGGTCGACTGGATCGCCTGCGGATCGGACGGGTCGGCCTGGAACTTGCGGGTCAGGTCGAACAGCGGGTCCTCCGAGGCGACCCCGCTGAGCTGGGCGTCCCAGGCCCGCTCCAGTCCAGCCTTGCCGAATTGCAGCGACGCGTACCCGATCACCCCCGAGAGGCTCGGCGAGGCGTAGACCCGGAACGTCTCGCCGTTGGCGTCGCGCTCGCTCCACGCGAGGCGGTTGCCGTCCCGGTCGCTGATCTCGCCACGCACGGTCGTTCGCGAGGCGGCGATGACGGCCGCGTCGTCCGGCGCTCGGCTGAGGTCCGACGCGCGGAGGACCTGCCAGTACCCGGCCCCGCCGGCCAGGAATCCAAAGCAGATCGCGAGCCCCAGCGCCACCCGGCCGAGGGCGTCCCCGATGCCGGCGCGGCGGCCGGCCCAGCCCTGGCCCGGGGATCCGGTTGGGCGTGCGGCGCGGCGATCGGACGTCATCGGCCCGGCGCGCGTCGGAGCAGGCGGCCCAGCCGTCCGCGATGCGCGCCGGGTGGCGGGGGCGGCTCGACGCCCCGGTCGGACAGCGCGATGAGCAGGCCGACGACGACCCCGTTGGCCAGCAGCGACGAGCCGCCATAGCTGATGAACGGCAGGGTGATCCCCGTGAGCGGGATGAGCTTCAGGTTGCCGGCCGCGATGATGAACGCCTGCACGCCGATGACGAGCGACAGCCCGGCGGCGAGGATCGCGCGGAACTCGTCGGCCGCCGAGGCGGCGATTCTGAGGCCCCGCTCGACGAGCACCAGGTACAGGCCGAGGATCGCCAGGATCCCGATCAGGCCGAGCTCCTCGCCGAGCGCCGCGAACGGGAAGTCGGTATGGAGGGCCGGGATCGGCGGGCGACCGCCGATCGTGGGCAGCCCGTTGCCGAGGCCCGTGCCGAGGATGCCGCCACGGGCGAAGGCGTGCAGGGCCTGGACCACCTGGAAGCCCGCACCCTGGGCGTCGGCAAAGGGATCCAGCCAGATGTCGACGCGGGTCCGGACGTGCTCCAGGAACCGGTACAGGACCGCCGCCCCGGCGACGAAGGCGAAGAGGCCGACGACGACGTAGCTGATCCGGGCCGTGGCGACGTACAGCAGCAGCAGGAAGACGGCAAAGAACAGCAGGGCTGCACCGAGGTCCCGCTGGACGACGACGATCGCCAGGGCGATCGCCCACATCGCGACCATCGGAGCGAGGTACGGGAACGGCGGCAGGCGGAGCGGTCCCACCCGGACGGACTCGTCCACGAGGAGCGGCCGGTTCTCCGACAGGTAGCCGGCCAGGAAGACGACGAGGATGACCTTGAGCAGCTCCGACGGCTGGCCGCTGAGGGGCCCGACGGCAAGCGTCAGGCGCGCCCCGTTCACGTCGCGGCCGAAGACGAAGACAAGCAGCAGCAGGCCCACCCCCAGGGCCGCCCAGGTGTACTTGTAGCGACGCAGCCAGGCATCGTTCCGAACGCCGATGGCGAGCACCGTCGCGGTGCCGATGCTCAGCATCAGCCATCCAAGCTGGGCCTGGGCGAGTCCGCCGAGCCCGCCGGCCAGATCCTGGGGCAGCCGCTCCATCAGCAGCAGGCCGATCCCGCCGAGCAGGCCGATCGTCGGCAGCAGCACCTGGTCGGTCCGGCGCCCGGCAACGATGAGGGTGAGGTGGGCCGCGAAGAGGATCCCGAGGTACACGACCAGCAGGTCTGGGTGGGCCGGCGTCAACAGGTCGACCGGCTCCGAGGTCCCGGCAAGGGTGGCCGCTCGAAGGCGCTCCGTCGCACCGAGCGACACGCTGCCGAGCGTCAGGGCCAGCCCGACAATCAGGAGGAGACCGAGCTCGGTGCGGCGCGGCCGCGGCCGCACGCCGGCCAGGAGTCGGGCGACCGTACCGGCCGGCTGTGTTCCGGCCGCGGCGCTCAGCGATGCCCCCGATCGAGCCGCAGGCGGACCTGCCCAAGCTGGACCTCGTCGCCGAAGGTCAATGGCCAGATGTCGTCGATCGACTCGCCGTTGACGTAGGTGCCGTTGGTCGAGCCGAGGTCCTCGACGTACCAGGCCCGGCCGCGGTACGTGAGCGCCGCGTGCGCGGCGGACACGAACTCGTCGTCGAGGACGATCGAGTTGTTCACGTCGCGGCCGAGGGTGTTCACCGCCTCCAGCCCGAAGACCACGCCCACGGGCGGCTCCCCATGGGGCGAGGCCAGCACGATCAGCCGGCCGAGCTCGGCGACCGGCTCACGGGCGGCCGCTCGCAGGTCGCCCAGGAGGACGCGCACCACGGACCACAGGAACCAGTACAGGAGGGCGAGGAAGAGCAGGCGGATGACCCACAGCGCCAGGACCGTCGCATCCACCGGCGGTCAGCCCGGGTGGCGATCGTTCGGATCTGGATCGCCGGGGCGCGGCTCGGCGGCGATCAGGAGCTCCGATCCGCCGACCTCGATCCGGTCGCCGATGCCCAGCGCGACCTCGTGGATCCGCTGTCCGTTGACTCGCGTGCCGTTCGTGGAGCCCATGTCGGCGAGGAGCAGAACGCCATTGCGCGTCTGGAGCCTGGCGTGCTGGCGCGACACCTGCGGGTCGTCGAGCTGGATCTCACACTCGCCGGCCCGACCGATCCGCATGGTGCGACCGTCGAGCGGGAGGTTGCGCTGGCGGCCGTCCGGCTCCGTGATCCGAAGTAACGCGCGCGGCGAATTCGCGACCGGAACCGAGTAGACGCGGGTGCCGGTGGCACCGCCGAGCCCTTCATCGAGCCGGTCCGGGAACTGCTCGTACGAGATGTCTCCGGGGTTCGCGCGCTGCGCCTGCGCGTCCGCGACGGGCCCGCGCAGGACGGCTTCGACCACGACCTCGCCGCGCCGGATCGCAGGGTCGGGGTGGATGGCGACGCGAGGCCGTTCGAGCAGGATCAGGCTCCGCGCCCGGGCGAACGCCAGGGCGCGCGAGGCGAGATCCGCGGTCACGCCTTCGAGTGGCTCGAGCGCCGGCAGGTCGTCCGGGTTGACGCGGACGGTGAACCGATCCGGCGCGAGGTGCTTGCCGCCCGTCGTCACGCTGCCGCCTTCCATCTCCCGCTCGATCCGCCGCAGGACGTGGACGGGCCGCAGCTGGGTCCCGAAGAGTCGGGCGGCGGGACGCTCGACGAGCCGCTCGAAAAAGCGCTCCACGCCCGACAGCGGTCGCATGGGGGCGAGCCTAGCGGAGCGCGCCTCAGGGCGCTTGCGCCGGCGGGATTGCCTGCTGGCCCGCTGCCTGCTGGCCGGCTGCCCGCTGCTCGATCGCGATCTCGCGCTCGCGAACCCACGCCGCGCCGAGGAGCACGAGCTGGAACGACAGGGACAGCCAGGCGAGCGCGGCGAATGCCGTTACGAGCGCGCCGAGCAGCGCCGCCGAGCCGATCAGTCTCGGCGCCAGGAAGACGAACACCCGCCCGAGCGCCGTGAGCCCGACCCCGACCAGGAGCGCCGGCGGAATGAGCGCTCGCCAGGGCGGCCGGCGGAGCGGAGCAAAACGGTAGACCAGCAGCATCGCGATCAGCATCGACAGGAACGGCGTGGCCGCCAGGACCAGGCCGAGCGCCTGGCCGAAGATCCGGAGGACGCCGTTCGTCTCGGCAGCCTCGAGAAACGCCGCGACGGCGGCCAGCAGCGCGCCGGACAGGACGGCCGCGATCATCGCCACGACGGCCAGGAACGCGGCCGCATTCGAGGCCAGGAGCCCTCGTCGCTTCGGCTCCTCCATGACCCGGGCAAGACAGTCCTGGAAGGCCACCACGAACCGGCTCGCCCCCCAGACGAGCGCGACGGCGCCGACGATCGTCACCGGCGCTGCGTCCGTGGCCGACGCGGTGAGGATCGCGTTGATCAGGTCGCCGAGCGGCGGCACGACGTTGGCGATGACCCCGGCGACGTCGTCGCGAGCACGAGGGTCCTGGACGAGGATGCCGGCAATCCCGGCGATCAGGAGGATGGCAGGGACGATCGCAACAAGCGCAGCGTAGGCCAGCCCGCCCGCGAGCAGCCCGCCACCCGCCGCCCCGTAGCGGTCCAGGATCCGGCGCGCGGTGACGACGGGCCCCGCGGAGGCGAGACGGCGCACCCGGGAGAACCGGCCGCCAGGGCCAGCGGCCGCCGCCGGCTCGGTCAGTCGCCCAGCTCCGAGAAGAGACCGGGCTGGAGGTGCTCAGCCCGGACGCGGCGCGGCGCTGTCACCAGCGCCCGGACCTCGCCACGTCGGACGAATCGCCGGCCGCCCAGCTTGATGCTCTGCAGCTTGCCGGTGCGGGCCCACTCGCCGATCGTGGCCGGACGGAAGCGCACGTTGGCCGCGGCGAGGATCTCGGCGGCTTCGGCGAGGCTGATCCAGTCGGCAGCCGACGGTGACACGGTCAGGCCGCGTCGCGATCCGAGGTCGGCTTCGCCGTCGAGCCCTTGCCGGTCTCGGCCTTCGTGGCATCGGCGGTGCTGCTTGAACCGCCGGTCGACGCAGCGGCAGCGCCGTCGCTCCCGCGGTCAGCGCCGCCCCCAGAGCCGCCCTCGCTCCCGCCGTCCGTGCTGTGGTCCGGCCGGCGCTTGCCGCCGGTATCGCCGGTGTCGCCGCTGTCGCTCGTCTCGAGGTGGCTCGTGCTCGCGCCGTCCTTCGAACCGTCCGCGGTGCCGCTCGACGCTGCCTGGCGCGACGACGAAGCCCGGTCCTTCTTGGCCCAGCCCGAGCCCTTGTAGTGGACCGCGGGAGTGGCGAACGCCTTGCGCATCGAGCCCTCGGCGCCGCAGCTCGGACAGAACCGGGGCCCGCTGTCGTGGATGCCGCGCAGCAGCTCGACCTCGTGGCCGCAGACGGTGCACCGGTAGTCGTAGCGGGGCACGTCGGTCGTCCAGCCCTAGGGGGCGGTCGCGGAGGCCGGTGCCGGGATGCCCGTCGGGACCGTCGATCGGTCGCCCGTCCTGAGGGCGTTGAACAGGCCGAGGTAGTCGCGCAGGTTGCGGGTCGACAGGAAGTGCTTCCGCACCCGCTCCCGACCGACCTCGCCGAGGCGGCGGCGGAGGTCGTCGTCGCGGAGCAGCTCGAGGGTGGCGGCGATGGCCTCTTCGACGGTGTCCACGAGGCGCCCGGCTTCGTTGTCGCCGATCTGCATCGGAATCCCGCCGACGCGCCCCCCGACGACCGGCACGCCCTTCCACAGGGCCTCGCTGACGGTCAGGCCGAAGCCTTCCCGGAGCGATTTCTGGAGGACGACCTCGGCGGCATGCTGGAACGCGTTGACCTCGACCGCTCCGACGCCGTCGAGGTTGGTGAGGATCGACAGGTCCGGGTCGCGGCCGGCATAGCGCAGGACGTCCTTGTAGATCAGCCAGCCTTCCGGATCGTCGGTGGCCATCGAGCCGACGAGCGCCAGCTGGATCTCTGGAATCTCCTTCTTGACGGCCCGATAGGTGTCGATCACGCCATTCGGGTCCTTCCACGGATCGAACCGGCTGACCTGCAGCAGCAGCGGCCGGCTCGGGTCGACGCCGAGGCGATGGACGACGTCGTCGGCGAGCGCCGGATCTAGCTGCACGTTCTTCGCCGACCGCGGGTCGATCGACGGCGGGATGTAGGCCAGGATCGGGATCCGCAGGTCCGGCTGGACGTATTCCGGCAGGGTGAAGATCGCGGCGTCGTAGGGCTCCACGAGGGGTCGGACGAAGTCCCACACCGACTGGTTCGCGGCGGTGAGGTCGATATGGCAGCGCCAGACCCACTTGCCGCCGGCGTCGGGCAGCAGCCCGCGCATCGCCGCCGGCTGCGGATCGTGGATGACCACGAAGTCGTAGCTGCCTTCGAACGCGTCGGCCATCGTCCGGCTCGCCGCCGCGAACGTTGCCGCGTGGCTCGGAGTGAGCTCGACCGGCATGCCCTGGAGGCCATTGTGGAGGAGCTTGGTGACGTTGAAGAACGGCTCGTCGCCGGGGATGATCCGCCACTCGGTGTCGAGGCCGGCGTCGCGCATCAGCGCGGCCAGGGTGGGCAGGATCTCGGCCACGCCGCCGCCGAACTTGGTGGCGTTGACATGGAGGACGCGGGAACCGCGCAGTGGCTCGGCGAGCCGCCGGATCTCGTCGATGGCTTCCTCTCCCGCGATGGGCCCGTAGTCGGCCAGCGAGAGAGGCGGGACGTGGACCTGCTCGAGCATGGCTGAGGACTCCATGAGCGTGAATCAGTGCGCCGAAGGCGGCACCAGCCGCGTGGATCCGTGCTCCGACGCAAGTGTGTTCGGTCGCGATTATCCGGTCAACGCGCCCTCCCTGTATGGCTTCGGCCAGGGCGCCACGGCGACGCGATCACAGGACCCGACTCGCCCACAGGGCAAGTGGGTCCCGCGTCCGGATCATCCAGTCGCGGAGCTGCTCCCGGAGGTCGCGGCGCAGCGAGGCGGCAGCGGGATCGTCGGCGCGGTTCAGCAGCTCGTGCGGGTCCGCCTCGAGGTCGTACAGCTCGTCCATGCCGTGCGGGCTGTACACGTACTTGGCAGTCGCCGTTCGGATCATCCGCATCGTGTAGAGGCCCCACTCCTCACCGCTGTACTCCGCGAAGGCGGCGCGGCCCGGTGGCTCCCCGGCTGCGCCGGCAACGGCGACGGGTCCGGCCGCGGCCAGGTCCGGGACGAGGCTCTCGACGTGGAGACCCGCCGGCTGCGGAACGCCGGCGAGATCGAGGATCGTCGGCATCAGCGCGGGACTCCCGACCGGGCCGCCCCTGACGCCGATCACTCCGATCCATGGGTGGCGGACGATCAAGGGGACCCGACAGACTTCCTCGTACATGAGCGGGCCCTTGTTGAACTGGCCGCCGTGCGAGCCGGTCATGTCGCCGTGATCCGCGGTGTGGACGACCACCGTGTCGTCGCGCAGGCCGAAGCGGTCGACGGCATCGAGGATCCGGCCGATCTCCGAATCCATGAAGGCCACGAACTCCAGGTAGCGGGCCACGACCGGCTGCCAGTCGGCCCACGACCAGCGGGCCACCCCGCGCTGCTCGAGCAGCCGGGCCTGGGCGGCGGGCTTCGGGCTGCAGTCGTCCTCGAAGTTCGGCCACGGCGGGATGGCCGCCGGGTCGACGAGCGAGGCGAATGGCTCGGGCGGCATGTAGGGGTGGTGCGGACCCTCGAAGTCGACGCGCAGGAAGAACGGCGCGTCTGCCTTCGCGTAGCGCTCCAGCAGGCCGATCGTGGCGTCGCCGTCGCGGCGCGTCTCGGTCTCCTCGACCGGACGAGGATCGATCCCCGCGATGAGCAGCCGGCCGCGCGGGTAGCGCGCGTAGACCGGGTCATCGAGGGCCGGCTCGCCGACGACGAGGGACTCCTCGGTGGTGCCGGCCACGATGTCCGGGTGCATCGAGACGACGTCATGGAAGCCATACGCCTCCGGTGGCAGGCGCCCGATGTGCCACTTGCCAACGTAACCGAGCCGATAGCCGGCGTCGTTGAGCAGCCGCGGGAACGTCGGGATGTCCAGTGGCAGCTCCGTTCGGATCGCGTCCGGCTCATGGGTGTTGTTCAGGATCCCGTGCCCGTGGGGGTAGAGGCCGGTCAGCAGCGACGCCCGCGTCGGGCTGCAGATCGGCGTCGGGGCGATGCACGCCTCGAAGCGCACCCCTTCGCCGGCCAGCCGATCGAGATTCGGCGTGTTCCGCCACGGGCTGCCGTAGCAGCCGAGCACGTCGGCACGCTCCTGGTCGCTGACGATCAGCAGGATGTTCGGACGCCGGCGCCGCGTGCCTTCGGCGTTCACGAGGCGCTGTCCGGGCCGAGCGCCGAGGCCACGGTCACGCTGGCTGTTACTTGTTCCGGGACCGCCGCGCGCCGGGCCGCCGGCGCGCTGCGGCTCAACCCTTGACGGCGCCGGCGCTGATGCCTCGGACGAAGTAGCGCTGGAGCCCGATGAAGACCGCGAGCGGGAGCGCCATCTGGAGCACTGCGGCGGCCGTCAGGATCTGCCAACCGCCACCCAGCGACGTGGTCTGCTGGGCCAGGAAGACCGTCATCGGCTTGTTCGCGCTCTGGCCCAGGAACTGGAGGGCGATGAGCAGGTCGTTCCAGACGCCGAGGAACACGAAGATGACGTTTGCCGCGATCGCCGGGATGCTCATCGGGACGACGAGTCGCCAGAACCGGACGACGTGGTTGGCACCATCGATCTCTGCCGACTCGAAGACCTCCCGGGGCAGGCTGCCGATATAGCTCCGCAACAGGTAGGTCTGGAACGGCAGGCCGTAGCCGGTGTGGGCCAGCCAGACGGCGATGAACGTGCCCGCGAGGCCGGTCGCCGCGAACAGCTTCAGGACCGGGATGAAGGTCATCTGCACTGGCACGACCATCAGGCCGACGATCACGATGAAGAACAGGTCCTTGCCGCGGAAGTTCATCCAGGCGAAGGCGTAGCCGGCGAAGGTCGCGATCACGACCTGCAGGACGGTCGCCGGAATGGTGATGAGGATGCTGTTGATGACCCCGTCGAAGAATCCCGGGGTCCTGAAGATCGTCTGATAGCTATCGAACGTGAAGCCATGGGGCGGGAACAGCGTTGTCCACCAGCCCGCCTGGTTCATGTCGCTGACCGATCGGAAGGAGTTGACGAACAGTCCAATCGTCGGGACAAGCCAGATGGCCATGACGATGCCGATGGTCAAGTGGAGCGGCACCCTCCGGACGAGCGCCCGCGCCCGCTTCTCGGCGGCCGTTGCCACCCGCGGGACCGCGACGGCCGTCATCGGATCGCCTCCTGCTCCCGGAAGCGTTTGATGTTGAAGAGGAGGACCGGCGTGACCGCGAGCAGGAGGACGACGCCGACCGCGGCAGCACGCCCGTAATCGGAGTTCGCGATCCGGGCGAACAGCTGACGGGCGATGACGTCCGTTCCGTACGCCCCGTTGGTCAGGGTGTAGACGATGTCGAAGACCTTGATCGCGGCGATGATCATCGTCGTCGTGATGACGGTGAGGGTCGGCATCAGGAGCGGGACGATGATCGATCGCAGCACCTGGAACTCATTCGCCCCGTCCACCCGGGCAGCCTCGAGGAGCTCCGCGCTGATGCCCTTGAGCGCGGCCGAGATGATGACCATCGCGAACGACGTGGACGTCCAGATCCCGATGAAGATGAGCGCGGGGTTGTTGGTCGTGCCGTTGACGAGCCACGCGATGGGGTCAAAACCGAGCGTCCCGATGGCCGCGTTGAGCGTCCCCGTCTGGGCGCGGCCCGGCGGCTGGTACTCGTACATGAACTTCCAGATGATCGATGCCGCGACCGCGCTGATCGGCAGCGGCAGGAACACGGCTGTCTTGGCGATGGACTCGTAGCGGACCCGGTCGAACAGGACCGAGATCACCAGACCGAGAACGACGACGAAGCCGGTGAAGAACACCAGCCACAGGACGTTGTTCTTCAGGGACGCGAGCGTGTCCGGGTTGGTGAAGAAGA
>DASQFM010000128.1:0-3852 GCA_035633135.1 Candidatus Eiseniibacteriota bacterium | reverse complement strand
ACGCCGGGCTGCAGGTGATCTTCGGAGAGGCGACTGCGACCCTCGATGCCCGTGGTGGGTCGGTGGAGCTCGAGGCCACCTTCAAGAACCCCGGGCCGTTCTCTGCCGCGCTCGCCGCACCGATCCTGCTGACGGCCGGCGGCGACGCCTATGAGCTTCAACGCGGGACCGAGCTGCCCGAGGTCCCCTCCGCCGGGACCACGGAGGCCACGCTGACGTTCGATGTCCTGGGGCGTACGACGGTGGACGATGCCGTCCTCCGGATCGGCGCGCCCGAGAACCACCAGGCCCTGGTTCCGCTGCGCTCTGGGACGGTCCCGCTGGTGACGCTCGAGCCGGTGACCGCCCCGGCAACCGGCAGCGGGGTCGCCGGCGACGTGACCGTGGCCCTCCATGGCGCCGTGCTCCGCTGGGACCTGCCCGACTGGAATGCCGAGCTGCCGCTGGCGTCCGAAGCCCTGACCGTGACCTACGACGTCACCTATACGGGCACGTTCGCGGGCGGCTTTCCGTTCACCGGCGCGAACGTCGCCCTGCAGCTGCCGGATGGCACGCTGGTCGAGCCCCGGCGGGACGGGCGCAGCCAGTCGGTCGAGGTGGTGGATCCGGGGGCGACCGTGCTCGCGGCCACCCGGTTCGAGATTCCCGCCGGCACCCGCGGCGGCTTTGGGCTGCTGATCAACAACGATGGTGTCAAGGCGACGATCGCCTTCACGGTCGACGGCTGAACGGGGCCCGCGCCGGGGTCGGCTACACTCCGAGGTCCCATGTTCGACACCCTCAGCGACCGACTGCGTCGCACGCTCGCCACGCTCACCGGTCGTGGTCACGTGTCGGAGGCCGACGTCGACGCCGCGATGCGCGAGATCCGTCTCTCGCTGCTCGAGGCCGACGTCAACTTCCGGGTCGTCAAGGATTTCATCGCCCGGGTTCGAGAGCAGGCGATCGGCGCCGAGGTGATCGGTAGCCTGACCGCCGGCCAGCAGGTCGTGAAGATCGTCCACGACGAGCTCGTGGCCCTGCTCGGTGCCGGCGACACGACGTTCCGGCTGCAGGGCAACCCGGCCGTGATCTCGCTGGTCGGGCTGCAGGGCTCCGGCAAAACGACCACCGCCGCCAAGCTCGCCCGGCACGTCGTCCGCCAGGGTCGCCGCCCGCTCCTCGTGGCCGCCGATCCGCAACGCCCGGCGGCGGCCGACCAGCTCGAGACGCTCGGCCGGGCGCTCGACATCCCCGTCCATCGAGCGGCGCCGGGGACATCGGTCGTGGACATCGCCCGCGGCTCGATGGACGCCGCGCGACGGCTGACGCGGGACACGATCATTCTCGACACCGCTGGGCGGCTCTCGATCGACGAAGGCCTGATGGCCGAGATCGGTGCGGTCGATGCCGCCGTCCACCCCGTCGAGACCCTGCTCGTCGTGGACGCGATGACCGGCCAGGAGGCCGTGGCGGTGGCCCAGGCGTTCGCTGCGGCGGTGCCGGTCAGCGGCCTGATCCTCACCAAGATCGACGGCGATGCCCGCGGCGGCGCGGCCCTGTCGATCGCGTCCGTCACGGGCGTCGGCATCAAGTTCCTGGGCACGGGTGAGAAGAGCGAAGCGTTCGAGATGTTCCACCCGGATCGTCTCGCGGGTCGCATCCTGGGCATGGGCGATGTGGTCACCCTGGCCGAACGGGTCCAGGAGACGGTCAGCGCCGAGCAGGCTGCGCGGCTCGAGGAGAAGCTGCGCAAGGCCGATTTCACGCTCGATGACTTCCTCGAGCAGCTCCAGCAGGTCCAGAAGATGGGGCCGATCGGCCAGGTCATGGGGATGATCCCGGGGATGGGTGGCATGGCCAAGCAGGCGCAGGACGCGGTCGATCGCGGAGAGCTGAAGCGGACCGAGGCGATCATCCGGTCGATGACCTCGCGGGAGCGCCGAAATCCCGCCGTGCTGGACGCTTCCCGGCGGCGGCGGATCGCGACCGGCTCGGGGACCAGCCTCACCGAGGTGAACCGCCTCGTGAAGCAGTTCGGCGAAATGCAGCGCCTGATGAAGCAGCTCGGTGGGAGCCGCGGTCGTGGCGCGATGGGCGCCCTCATGGGGGGTCGGCAATGACGCCGGGTGACGACGAGACGAAGGTAACCCCGCCAGGCGGCCCGGAGTCCACGCTGGCGGCCCCGGCGGGCGGCGCGGGGCCAACGCCGGCGCAGACCGTCTCGGCTGGCGGCTCGGAGTCCGCCGCGGCGAGCGGCACGATCCCGGCCAGCGGATCCGGACCGACGAATGAGCCCGCAACGACTGCCACCCCAACCTCGGCGCCCGTTTCGCCGCCGGTCACGAGCGCGGTGCCCTCGTCGCGCCGCCGCTGGCTCATCGCCGGAGGCGTCGCGATCCTGGCTATCGCCGCGGTCATCGCCGGGGTCATGCTGCTCGGCAGCAGCCCCACGCCCGAGGCGTTGCGGTACATCCCGGCGGACAGCGTCGTCGTCGGCGAGCTGCGGCTGGACCTGCCCGGCGATCAGCTCGAGAAGGTCGGCAACCTGCTCGCGCATTTCCCGGGCTTCAAGGACCAGTCCAACTTGCCCCAGAAGCTCGATGAGACGTTCGCGCGGCTCGTCCAGACGGCATCGAGCGGCGCGGCTGACTACCAGACAGACCTGAAGCCGTGGCTGGCGGGCCCGACGTTCTTCGGGCTTCGGACGCCAGGAAGCGACGGTAAGCCGAGCGAGCGCGCCGTCATCGTTGCGACGACGGACGGCAAGGTCGCGTGCCAGCCGCTGTTCGAGGGGCATCCGACCACGCACGAGACGCGTGCCGGCGTCGATGTCGAGGTGGCGGACGACGGAAACGTCGCCTGTGCCCTCGACGGCCGCTACGGCATCATCGGCGACCCCGACTCGGTCAGGGCGGCGCTGGACGCGCACGCCGCGGGGTCGGGCGTGAACGCCTCCGCCGACTACAAGGCGGCGCGCGAGGCGCTCGGCGCCGACCGGCTGATGACCGTTTTCGTTGCCGGCAAGGACTTCGCCGAGCTCCAGGGCATGCTCCAGGGCGAGCTGCCAAGCTCCGCTCCGTCGCTCGGCATGCTCCAGACCTTGCCGCGCTGGGCGATCGCCGGTTTCCGGGCGGAAGACGACGCCCTGGTGATGGACCTGGTGTCCGCTCCTGCCGAGGTGGCGAGTGCTTCAGGCGCGCCGGCCCAGATCACTCCGGCCTCGTCGCTGCCCACGGCTCCGCCGCCCCGGATCAGCACCCTCGCCACGCTCCTGCCGGGCGACACGGTCGCCCTCGCGGAAGGCCATGGTGTCGGCGTCGGGATCCAGTCAGTGCTGGCCGGACTCCGCGCCGAACCCACGACCGCCGAAACGGTGGGCCAGCTGGACTCCGCGCTGGCGCTGCTTGGCGGCGCCGAGGGCCTCCTTGGCTGGATCGGCGATGCCGCGGTCGTCGTCGTGCCGGACGGCTCGTCGGTCGCCGGAGGCTTGGTCCTGCTCGCCCCGGACGACACCACCGCGACGGAGAAGGTCGGCCAGCTCACGTCGATCCTGACGCTGGCCGGGCTCGGTGCGGGCATCGACATCGAGGAAACCACCGTCAATGGCACCAAGATCACCACCGCAACGTTCGGCGACCTCGGCTCGCTGCTGCGCCTCGCCGGCGCGAACGTCGACGTGCCCGAGGGGACGTCGCTCGAGATCTCCATCGCAGCTCGAGGCCAGCTGGTGATGATCGGGGGCGGCGAAACCTTCGCCCGCCACATCCTCGAAGCGAGCGATCGGCTGGCCGATCAGGCCGCCTACAAGCGAGCGCTCGGGCGGGTGGCCGACAAGAACCTCGCCCAGATCTACGTCGCCACCTCGGCGCT
>DASQFM010000127.1:0-2174 GCA_035633135.1 Candidatus Eiseniibacteriota bacterium | reverse complement strand
GGTCGACGCCCGGGGCCGCGGGAGCCGAAGCCGAGCCAGCGGGAGGAGCGGACGGAGGACCCTCAGTCACGTTGGGCCCCGGGGTCGTTTCAGCGACCGGTCCTGCCGGCGCACCTGCTGCAGCGGTTGCCGCTTCCGGTTCCACGGCGGGCGTCCGTCCGAGCAGGGCGGCCCGCGCGGCCGACCCGGCGGCTCGATCGCGTGCGGCGAGCATGCCCGCCGCGGCAGCCGTCCGCGGCGCTGTTGCCGGCCCGCCGCGGAGGCGACGGCCCACCCAGGCCCGTCCGTCGACGAGCTCACGCCGGCCGATCGAGACCCGCCGGAGCGCGATGTCGAGCGGCCAGAGCAGCAACGCCAGGATCAGCAGCCACGGCCAGAGCTCGGTGAACGAGGCGGTCGAGGTCAGGTCGTGGCGCCACGGCTCTTCGGGCAGCGTGATCTCGCGCCCACCGGTCGCCCCCCGCAGCGAGGCCAGGAAGAGGCGATTGACCCCCAGCAGCCGGTACTCGGCCGCGATCGGCTCGACCAGGCCGACGGTCCGGCCCAGCGCGGCAGCGCCGGGTCGCGTCTGGCTGATCCGGACCGCGTAGGCGCCGGAGTCGATCTCGCCGAGGTCGGTCTCGTAGACGCCGGGGGCAACCTGGTCGAGGGCGACCTGTCGCGGCTCGAGATCCGGGCCGACCACCACGGCGATCGTCTCGTAGAAGTCCCGTGGCGAGCCGTCCGGCTCGACGCTCTCTACGTGGAGCCGCGTCTGCCCGCCGAGCGTCTCGAAGCTGGCCTCGATGCCGCCGGTCTCCTCGCCCGGGAAGGTCCAGCCGACGAGCTGGCTGAAGAACTTGCCGAACTCCGGCCAGGCGAGCCAATTCTTCGCCCACCGCCCGGTCGAGTCGGACGTCCAGGCGACGGACCGGCCGAGGCCGTACTGCCATTGCGCGAGCAGCGGGTCGTCGCGGGCCGTCACGAGGATCGTCTGCGATGCCGACTTGGCTGTCGTGCCGTTGTAGCCGAGGAGCTGCGGGAAGCCCTGGTCGAGCCCGCGGATGATCGGTGACGACCCGGTCTGGATCGGGAAGAACGGCTCCTCGACGATCTGCTCGCCGGCAACCTGCTGGGTTTCCTTCAGGAAGATGTCGGGGATCGACGACGGGTTCGCAGCCGCGTAGAAGCGACCGCCGCCCTGCGTAGCGAGCTGCTCGAGGAAGGGATTCGCGCCGCCGCCCGCGCCGACCGTGGACAGAGTGATCCCGGCCGCCTGCATCCGCTTGATGATGTCGTCGTACCGGCCCGAGCTGGACCAGCCGTCGGTCAGCAGGATGATGTGGCGTCGCGTTGCGGTCGCCTTCTCGAGCGACTCGACTGCCTGCGACAGGCCGCTGAAGATGTTCGTGTTCCCGTTCGGCTGGATCCCGGCGATCTCCTCCTCGAGGTCGCCGATCGTCCCCAGCGGCTTGGTCTGGACGACCCAGTGGGCGCTCTCGTCGAAGGCCACGACGCCGAGCTCGTCGCGAGCGCTGAGGGCCGCCGCGGCCCGCAGGATCGCCTCTTTGCCGATGTCGACCTTGCGGACGCCCTGGATCTGGGAGCCGCCGCCCTGGTTGAAGGAGTTGCAGTGGCAGGCGTCCATCGAGCCGGACTTGTCGATGACGACGACCAGCGCGACGTCGGGCTCCTTCTGCCGATTCCGGACGCCCATGTCGACCGGCAGCGTCTCCTCGAGCGGCGTCTTGGTGTAGCCACCTGCCCCGAAGGAGCTCGGCCCGCCGACCATCACCAGGCCCCGGCCGAGGTCACGGACGTAGACCTGGAAGGCCGTGAGCTGGCGATCCGAGAACCGCAGCCGCGGGACGTCGACGACCACGATGCTGTCGTACGTCGCCAGGCCGGCGAAGTCGGTCGGCAAGGACTCCGGCACGACCGAATCGACCTGCTGGCCCTCCGCCTCGAGAGCCGCCACGAGCTCTGCCGCCACCTCCTCGTCGCCGGCCAGGACGAGGATCCGTGGATCACCCTTGACGATCACGTTCGAATCGGCCCGGTCGTTCTGGCTGAAGGTGTCCTGCGCGGCCTCGACGACCGCGCGGAAGGTGTGGAAACCGGCCTGGTCCGCCTTGACCTCGAACGTGTAGCGATTGGCCCCCGCCTTGAGGTCGACGTGCTCGGTGGCAACGAGG
>DASQFM010000126.1:0-3462 GCA_035633135.1 Candidatus Eiseniibacteriota bacterium | reverse complement strand
CGTCGGCGCCGACACCGCGGCCGACCTGGTGGCCATTGACTTCGCGAGCGGCTCGGGTGTCCGGATGCTCATCGACATCGGGACCAACACCGAGGTCGTGGTCACCGACGGCACTCGCTATCTCGCTGCGTCGTGTCCCGCCGGGCCGGCGTTCGAAGGCGGCCTGATCCGCTTCGGCATGGCCGGCGGCGAAGGGGCGATCGAGTCGATCCGGATCAACGGCGACCGCCACTTCGAGTACTCGACGATCGGCGCGACCGAGCCGGAGGGAATCTGTGGCTCGGGCCTCGTCGACATCCTGGCCGAGCTCCGCAGCCACGACATGATGAACACCGAGGGCCGCTTCAGCGACGGCCTCGACGAGTTCATCGTCGCGCCGGAGAAGGGCATCAGCTTCTCTCGGGCAGACACCAGCCTGCTCGCCCAGGCCAAGGCGGCCAACGCCTGCGGCCAGCGGATCCTGCTGCGGCGGCTCGGCGTCACGGCCGACAAGGTGGACAAGGTCTACCTCGCCGGCGGCTTCGCCAACGCGGTCAACGTCAAGAACGCGATCGCCATCGGGCTGATCGCGCCCGTGCCGACCGACCGCGTCGAGCGGGTCGGGAATGCCGCCGTTCGCGGGGCCGCGGCGCTGCTCCTTTCGGCCAGCCGGCGGGATGCACTCGACCAGCTGATCGGCAAGATCGAGCACGTGGAGCTCGAGACCGAAGCCGATTTCTTCGAGCTCTTCGTCGACGGCTGCCGTTTCATCCCGCTTGCGGCATGACGGTCGTGGCGGGCGGACCGGCGCTGGCGGGGCGGGATGGGATGCCGGCGTTCATCGTCATCGGCGAGAACATCCACGCCAGCCGGGTGGTCCGCTGCGACGGCACCCGGATCGCGGGCATGGCCGAGGGCCAACCCTGCGTTCGCGTCCCGCTCGAGGGTGGCGAGGCGCTCCTTCCCGTTCCCTCCGCGATCCAGGAGACCCGCGAGTTCAAGGCCGGTCGGACCAAGCACGTGATGGCGGCCGTGCAGCACGGCGTGGCCGGCACCGAGCACGCGGACACGGCCGCGGCCTACGTCCGCTGGATCGCGTCCCGGCAGATCGCGGGCGGCGCGTCGTACCTCGACCTCAACGTCGACGAGTCTTCGCCGGACGTGGAGGGCAGGCTGGCGGCGATGACGTGGCTCGTCCGGACCGTCGGGCCCATGACCAGCGTTCCACTCTCGCTCGACTCCTCCGACAGCGCCGTCATGGCGCTCGCGCTGGAGCTCTACGACCCGGCCTGGGCCGGCGGGGCCCGGCCGTTGCTCAACTCCGCCGCGGCCGATCGGATGGACGTGTTGGAGATGGCCGCCGACCGGCACCTGCCGGTGGTCCTGTCGTCGACCGGCGCATCGATGCCGACCGGGACCGACGAGCGGATGGAACGGGCGATCGAGCTGATCGAGCTGGCTCTCGCCCGCGGCCTGCCGCTGGCCGACCTCCATGTCGATCCGCTGATCATCCCGATCGGGGTGGACGCCGAAGCCGGCGCGGCCTACCTCGAGGCGGTCCGCCAGCTTCGAGCTCGCTATGGGCTGGAGCTCCACATCACCGGCGGGATCTCGAATGTCTCATTCGGGATGCCGGCCCGGCGGCTGATCAGCGACGTCTTCCTCGACCTGTGCGTGCTCGCCGGCCAGGACAGCGGGATCGTGGACCCCGTCGCCGCAGACATTGCGAAGGCCCTGGCTCCCGATCGCGACTCGCCGCCATACCAGCTCGCGGCCAACCTGCTGACGGGCGTCGACGCCTTCGGTGTCGAGTTCATCGAAGCATTCCGCGCCGGACGGCTGTCGGCGTCGTCCTAGCCACGGGAGCGCGGGGGCCTCGCCGGGCCCGGGCGAGGGCCGGTCTGAACTCAGGCCCCGGCCCGGACGACCTCGTCGTCGAAGCTCATCTCGAAACGCTGGCCCGGCTGGAGCACCTGGAAGTCGTCGTCCCATTCGCCGTAGAGCAGCCGCTTGACGAGACGCAGGTCGGCGAGGGTTCGCTCGAAGCGCCAGCCCCGCCGCTCGGCTTCCTGGCGCGCGTGCTCCGCGGCCGCCTCCGAATCACCGAGCCCGGTGTCGATGAAGCTGCCGCGCTCGTAGCGCTCGCGCCATTCGCCGAGGACCTCCATCAGGTACTCGGCGTTGTCGGCGCCGAAGCGCGCGACGTACTCGGCCCGCGTCGCCGCGACGTCCTCGGCCCGCGCGGCATCGCCCAGGAGCCAGCCCTTGAGGTCATTGCCGCGGTCGATCTGGTCCTGGATGTACCAGTAGGTCCCGGGAGTCGATTCGTGCTCCGAGCGATAGCGCCCGCGATCCCCCAGGAAGATCGTGATGCAGTCGTGGGCGCGGGGCAGGACGACCGGCGCCTCGCGCGCGACCAGCCCGGCCGTCGCTCCCCCGCACAACCCGTAGGCGAGCACGACCGCGTCGACGTCGGGACCAGCCGCGTCGATCTGGTGCTGGATCCGCTCGCGCAGGGTGAGCGGCTCGGCGTGGAGCGCCGCGCTCAGCTGAACGACGTTGACGGTGTGTGGCGAGCGGGCGGCGAAGAAGAACGCCGGCCGCGACAGGATGTCGCAGGTGATCGCCAGCAGCCGCATGGTTGCAACGGGCTCGCCGGCGACCAGCTCGCCTGCGATGGATTCCTCGACGCCCCGCTCCCCAGCGACCGACTCTCCGACGACGCCCATGGCAGCCGCGAGGTCAGCTCGCGCTGCCGACGCGGAGCCCTCCCTCGGTCGCGGCGACGCCCTTGATCTGGAGCGGAACGCCGCGCGCCTCGGCGACCAGGCCCCGGGCGAGGAGGACCGCCGAGGCGGCATCGGGTGCCCAGCCGTCGGCACCGATGTCCTGGGCGAACTCCTTGGTCACCGCGGCCCCGCCGACCATGACCCGCATGTGGGGCATGTCGTCGGCCTCGCGGACCGCCTGGATAACGCCGCGCATGTTGCCCATCGTGGTCGTGAGCAGGGCGCTGATGCCGATGATGTCGGCCTTGTGCTCGCGGGCCGCGGCCATGAAGCGATCGACGGTCACGTTCGTGCCGAGATCGACGATCTCGAAGTTCGCGCCCTTCAGCATCATCCCGACGAGGTTCTTGCCGATGTCGTGCAGGTCGCCCTTGATGGTGCCCATGACGGCGATGCTGTCGGGCACGTAGCCAGAGCCGATGAGGAGCGGCTCGAGGAGGGCGACGGCCGCCTTCATCGCCCGGGCACTGATCAGCATCTCGGGGACGTAGATCTCGTTGTCCTGGAAGCGCTGGCCGACGACGCCCATGGCGTCGGTCATCGCATCGAGGACGGTCTTGGGCGGGATCTCCTCGTCGATCGCCTGCTGGGTGACCTCGACCGCGGTCTCGCGGTCGCCGACCTCCACGGCGGTCTGGAGTCGCTTCAGATCGGCCATCGTCAGTCCGTCTCCTGCTGTTGGTTGCGGTTCAGG
>DASQFM010000125.1:0-1943 GCA_035633135.1 Candidatus Eiseniibacteriota bacterium | reverse complement strand
CTCACCGTCGAGGACATCGACGGCAACCTGTTCCTCGACTTCGCGGCCGGGATCGCGGTCACCTCGACAGGGCATTCGCACCCGCAGGTGGTGGCCGCCATCAAGGAGCAGGCGGCCGAGCTCATCCACTTCAGCGCGAGTGACTTCTACCTGCCGATCTACCCCGAAGTCTGTCGCCAGCTGGCGCGCCTCGCCCCGATGTCGGGTCGCGCGCGGGTCTACCTCGGCAACTCCGGGACGGAGGTGGTCGAGGCGTCCATCAAGCTCGCGCGATTCGCGACGAAGCGGCCGTACATCGTGGCCTTCCTAGGCGCCTTCCACGGGCGCACCTACGGATCGCTGAGCCTCACCGCCTCGAAGGCGAAGTACCACGCGGGCTTCGGGCCGCTGCTGCCCGGGATCTTCCACGCGCCGTACGGCCACGTCGAGGACCTGCGCTGGTTCGACGAGGTCCTGTTCGACAAGCTCGCGCCCGCGAACGAGGTCGCGGCGATCATCGTCGAGCCGATCCAGGGCGAGGGCGGCTACATCGTCCCCGAGGATGGCTTCCTCCAGGGCCTGCGGCGGATCTGCGACGAGCACGGGATCCTGCTCATCGCCGACGAGATCCAGTCCGGGGCGGGACGGACCGGGAAGATGTGGGCGGTCGAGCACTGGGACGTCGAGCCGGACATCCTGCTGACTGCCAAGGGCATCGCCTCGGGCATGCCCCTCGGCGGGTTGATCGCCCGGGCGGAGTTGCTGGAGACCTGGGGGCCCGGCGCCCACGGCTCGACGTACGGAGGCAACCCGGTCGCATGCGCGGCCGCATTGGCCACCATCGAGCTGCTCGAGGGCGGCCTGGTCGACAACGCGCGCGTCCGCGGCGACCAGGCGCGGGCCGGCCTTCGGCCGCTTGCCGACCGCTTCCCGACGCTCATCACCGACGTCCGCGGGAAGGGCCTGATGCTGGGCATCGAGTTCGATACAGCCGACCATGCCCGGACCGTCCAGTGGGCCTGCTTCGAGCGCGGTCTGCTCGTGCTCGAGTCCGGCAGGTCGAGCGTGCGCCTGTCGCCGGCTCTCACGGTGAGCGAAGCCGAGATGGTGACCGCCTTGCGGATCTTCGGCGAGGCGGTGGAGGCGGTCGCGACCCGTGGTCCCGAGATCGTCGCCAACGCGTTCGCGGCCGGCGCCGTGACCGGCGTCGAGGCGTCCGGCTAAGTCTCGTCGAACACGTGGAGCCAGGGCTCGACCCGGGGTCGAGCCGTCCACTGGGTGGACTGTGGACCTTGCGCGCGCCGCCCCATTTGTTACGGTCGCAGCACCCTGCCGCAACCAGTGTCCGGCAGGGGTCGTTGGGCTCGCCGTGCGGCGACGCCGTCGGTGGGTCGCCCCGATGCGTGCGTGACGAGGAGACGAGCCATGAGCAGCAGCACCATCAGCAGTGACGTGGCTCGCTATCGCCAGTTCATCGGCGGACGATGGACCGACGCGTCGACGGGCGAGACATTCGACGATCTCGATCCGTTCACCGGTGAGGTCGTCGCCAAAGTCGCCGCAGGGACGCGGGAGGACGCGCGAGCGGCGGTCGAAGCCGCCGCCGCCGCGTTCCCGGCCTGGTCCGCGACGCCGCCCGCTGTTCGCCAGAAGGTGTTCCTCACCGCGGCCGACATCCTCGAGCGCCGCTCGGATGAAGTGGTCGGGCTCCTCGCTCGCGAGACCGGCTGCACGTTCGGGTTCGCCATGTTCCAGATGGGGTTCGTGCCGGGCCTCTTTCGCCAGGCGGCGGCGCTCGCCTACAGCCCGATCGGTCAGATCATCCCGTCCGACTCCCCGGGCACGTTCGCGATGGGCATCCGGCGGCCCGTCGGCGTCGTCGGCGCCATCGCGCCGTGGAACGCCGCGCTGATCCTGTCCGCACGGTCGATCTCGGCGCCGCTCGCCATCGGCAACACGGTGGT
>DASQFM010000124.1:0-2921 GCA_035633135.1 Candidatus Eiseniibacteriota bacterium | reverse complement strand
GAGCCTGGACCAGGGCGGTGGTGCCGAGTTCGCGCTCCTCGTCGACGACCGGGGGCGGCCGCTGGGCTGGATCGATGGGCACGATCTGGAGGGCGACGGCGTCGTCGACCCCGTCGCAGCCACGCCGGGCGCCCCGACGGTACAGCCGGAGACCACCTTGCGCGACGCACTGTCGGCGATGCTCGGGTCGAGTGTCCAGCTGGGGGTCGTGGTCGATGAGCGGGACCGCGTCATGGGCGTCATCAGCGTCGATGCCATCAGCGAGACGCTCCGGGCTCCCGGTCGCCGAGAGGCCCCGTGGCGCAACGCGCCCGAGGATCGCCCCGCCGAGCGTGAGGCCGCGACATGACCGACGATCCGCTCATCAACTGGGAATGGGTGGTGGAGAACCTCGACCTGATCGCGGAGCGGCTCGTGGAGCACCTCGTGCTGACCGGGATCGCCCTCGCCGTCGGGACGGCCATCAGCTTCGGCCTGGCTCTCCTGATCTATCGGCGACGCTGGCTGAGCCAGCCGATCACGCAGCTGACCGGGATCATGTACACGATTCCCAGCCTGGCGCTCTTCGCCTTCCTGGTCCCATTCACGGGGCTGTCGCTGCTGTCCGCCGAGATCGGCCTGGTGAGCTACACGCTCATCATCCTGATCCGCAACATCATCGCCGGACTGGACGGCGTCCCGCCCGACGTGCGCGAGGCGGCCGACGGGATGGGCTTCGGTCTATGGGGCCGGCTGTGGGCCGTTGAGCTGCCGCTTGCCCTCCCGGTCATCGTCGCCGGCCTGCGCGTGGCAACGGTGACGACCATCGGTCTCGTGACGGTGACCGCGCTCATCGGCCAGGGCGGACTGGGCCAGCTGATCGTCACCGGGCTCCTGCGCCCCGGCATCTTCGAGACGATGATCTACGTCGGCGGGATCTTGTCGCTGGTGATCGCCGTCGTGGCCGACTCCGCCCTGCTCGTCCTCCAGCGCTCGCTCACGCCGTGGGCGCGGGCCCGGGCCTGAGACGTGGACGTCCTCGCCGAAACCGCCGCATGGTTCGGCGACCCGGCGCACTGGTCGGGTACCGACGGCATCCCATCGCGCATCGTGCAGCATGTCCAGCTCTCCGGGTTGGCGCTGCTGATCGGCATGGCCCTGGCGCTGCCGATGGGCGTGCTGATCGGACACACCGGTCGCGGCGGCCCACTCGCCATCGGCGTCGCCAACATCGGCCGCGCCATCCCATCCTTCGCGATCCTGGTCATGGTCCTGCCGCTCGTGCTGGGGCTCGGCCTGGGACTCGGCTTCTGGCCGACGATCGTGGCACTCGTGGTGCTGACAATTCCGCCTATCCTGGTCAACACCTATACGGGCCTGCGTGGCGTGGACCCCGAGATCATCGAGGCCGCCCGCGGGATGGGCATGCGTGCGCATCAGGTTGCCCTGCGGGCAGAGCTGCCGAACGCCCTCCCGATCATCATCGCCGGGACGCGGGTGGCCGCGGTCCAGGTGGTGGCCACCGCGTCGCTGGGAGCTGTGGTGGCGAGCGGCGGCCTCGGCCGCTACATCATCGACGGCTTCGCGCGGCAGGAGGACGGCCGCATCATCGCCGGAGCGCTGCTCGTGGCCGTCCTCGCCATCGCGACCGACCAGCTGTTCGGGCTGCTCGAGCGGCGCGGGGTATCGCCCGGGATCCGCGGACGCCGGCATCAGCAGCCCACCATGCCGCCGGAGCTCACGGACGCGCCCCCGGCCTGAACGTCCCGACGGGCATCGCCCCGCGACGGGCATTTCGGGGATGACTGGTATAGTCGGGCGAGCCCGAACGCCTTCCACCGGCCGAAGCGCGTGGGCGGATACACAAGGAGAACCCAATGCGGCCATTCCGCATGGTCGCCCTCGGGGCGTTGCTGCTGGCGCTGATTCTCGGCGCCTGCACGACGGGTGAGGGCGACCAGTCGACATCCCCCACGGAGGGCGGCACTTCTGCCACGCTGGCCAGCACGCTGCGGTTCGGCGGACCGCCGGAATGTCCGGAGCGTCCCTTCTGCCTGATCGGCCTCCAAGAGACCTACGGGCTCGATTTCGCCGAGTTTGTGCCGCTCGACGTTGGTGGCCCGATCACGGTCGAGGCGTTGGCGAACGGCGAAGTGGAGGTCGGGCTCCTCTTCAGCTCGGATCCCTCGATCCAGGCCAATGACTTCGTGGAGCTGGAGGACGATGAGGGCCTCCAGCGAGCCGACAACCTGATCCCAGTCATCCGCACCGAAGTGCTCGACGCGTCGCCCGGGATCGAGGACCTGCTGAATGAGCTCTCGGCCGCCCTCACCCAGGAGGAGCTCCTCGCGTTGAATAAGCGCGTGGCGGTCGACGAGGACGCGCCCGGGGACGTCGCAGCCGAGTGGTTGGCTGACCAGGGATTCGACCAGGGCGAAGAGAGCATCGGGACGGGAGCGTCCATCGTGGTCGGCTCCACGAACTTCTACGAGCAGGAGATCCTTGCCGAGCTCTACGCTGGCGTCCTCGACGCGAACGGCTTCGAGGTCGAGCGCCGTTTCCAGCTTGGAGCGCGCGAGGTTGTTTTCCCGGCGCTCGAATCGGGCGAAGTCGACCTTATCGCCGAGTATGGCGCGACGGCACTCGAGTTCGTCAACGAAGGTGCCGGCGAGGCTACCGCTGACGCCGTCGAGACGGCGGGCATCCTGAACGAACGCATTGCCGAGCGCGGGCTGACGGCCCTCGAGCCCGCGCCTGCGACCGATCAAAATGCCATCGTCGTCACCCGCGAGACCGCCGACCTGTACGGCCTGGCGGCCATCAGCGACCTGGCGCAGCCAGCACCCTGACATGGTGGGCGGGCCACGCGGCCCGCCCACCTCCTCCACACCACAAACCGTGCCCCACCGCGCCCTACCGGTGTGCTCCTCGTCCCTCACCGC
>DASQFM010000123.1:0-6048 GCA_035633135.1 Candidatus Eiseniibacteriota bacterium | reverse complement strand
GCTGGCCTACGGCGTCAAGTCGGGGCGCATTCTCGACGGCGGCTACCCGGCCTGGCAGCAGGAAGGCAGACCCGTCACCACGACGTCGGTGCCGCCGCCGTCGGTCCGATTCACCCCCCGCCTGGAGCCGCGGGTCCGGCTCGACGCCAGCGAAGTGCGGGCCTTGCTCGGCTCGCCGGACGTCCTGATCCTCGACGCGCGCGCCGAGCCGGAGTACCGCGGTTTCCAGGGCAACGCGCGGCAGCTGGGCCACATCCCCGGCGCGGTGAACCTGCCGGTCGGGGCAATGCACGACCCGGGCGGGCAGCGGCTCCGAGGCGCCGAGGTGCTGCGCGCGCAGCTGGACAAGGCCGGCATCGGCAAGGGCCGGCGGATCGTCTGCTATGACAGTTCGGGGCTCGCGGCAGCCAAGCTGGCGTTCATCCTCGGCCTGTTCGGCCACGAGGACGTTGCCGTCTACGACGGTGGCTGGGCCGAGTGGGGCGAGCGGCTGGACCTCCCGGTCGAGCGCTAGCTCGGCCTGAGCGATCGGAGTCTACGGCCTTGAAGGGGGGCGGCTCCCGGGGCCGAATGGTGGCTTCGGCACGAAATCCGTCGCGTCCCGATATCAGATGCGGGTGTTCAACATGTTCCTGCATCCAATGCACCTAACCGACGCGGCGCCGGGCGATCGCGTCACGATCCTGCATCCGACGCTTGATCGAAGCGCCCTATTGCTTCAAACCTGCATTGGATGTCGGAAATCGACGGATTCAGGCCTCCACATTGGCCGTAGTCGTCACATAGGTGCATCCAATGCAGGTGCCCCTCAGCCCGCCACATCGCGGAACCGCGCAGCCGATCAGTCGACGACCGGCTCCGCCTTCCGGGCGCCGGCGGTCACGAGGTGCTCCGAGCCCGCCTGGAGCCCTTCGTAGAGCGCGGTCACCGTCGCCACGGTGTCGATCTCGGCGGGGCTCTTGTCGGGCCGCAGCCGGGCGATCCGGGGGAACCGCAGGGCGAAGCCCGAGCGGTGGCGGCTCGATCGCAGGATCACGTCGAACGCGACCTCGACGACGACGCTCGGCTCAACCACCCGGTAGCGGCCATGCTGGCTCACGGTGTGGGCCTCGAACCAGCGGGTCATCTCGGCGATCTCCGCGTCGGTGAGCCCGCTGTAGGCCTTGCCGATCGTGACCAGGCGGTCGTTCGCCTCGTCGTTGACGGCGAAGGTGTAGTCGGACAGGACGCCGTGGCGCTTGCCGTGCCCGACCTCGACCCCGACGACCACGCAGTCGATCGTCGCCAGGGCCTTCTTCATCTTCAGCCAGCCGTAGCCGCGCCGGCCCGGCGAGTAGATGCTCTTCGGGTCCTTGACCATCAGCCCCTCGTTGCGGCGCGCTCGTGCATCGGCGAAGGCCGCCTCGAGGGCATCCACGGAGTCGGCGCTCACCAGGTGCGACAGGGCGAACGCGCCGCCCGCCCCGGCCAGCGGCAGGGACAGGCCCTCGAGCCGCCGGCGGCGCTCTACGAGGGGGATCTCCAGCAGCGGGGTCACGGTCGCGGCATCGCCGTCCTTGCCCGGGCCGCCATCGCCGTGGCCCAGGAGGTCGAAGGCGACGTAGATGACGGGCACGTCCGCCAGGACAGCAGGCGACGGGTCCTTCCGGCCCAGGCGGGCCTGAAGCGAGATGAACGGCAGCACCGCCCCGTCGCGCCAGGCGAGGATCTCGCCGTCGAGGATGCCGTCCCACGGCAGGTCGCGCGCGGCGGCGACGACCTCCGGGAACTGGCCCGAGATGTCGTGCAGGTCTCGCGAGTACAGCCGGACCTGGGTGCCCTGGCGATGCAGCTGGCAGCGGATGCCGTCGTACTTGTCCTCGACCCAGACCTCCGGCCCGAGCCGGGTGAGGATCTCAGTCGCGTCCTCGGCCGGTGACGCGAGCATGAATTTGAGGGGATGGAAGAGCGCCAGCTCGGCCGACTCGAGCCGGTCGTCGCGGGCCAGGGTGGCGGTTCGGCCGATGTCTCCGATGAGCATGCCGGCCCGCTTCACCGCGTCGAGGGGTCGGTCATACGCCTTGGCGATGGCCGCCTCGACCAGCCCTTCACGGAGGCCGATGCGGAGCTCGCCGGACAGGACGCGGACGATGCCGCGGGCCGTCCGCGGATCCGATCGGGCAAGGAGCGTCGCGAGAAGGGCGGCCTTCCGCGCTGGCCCGGACGCCGCCTCGATGGCCTCGAACGCGGCTGCAACCTCGACGAGCGACGGCGAGCCGGCGGGGTCGGGTTCGTGGCCCGCCGCAGCCAGGACGTCACCGACCGCCATCGCCAGATCGGAGTAGCGGTCGTAGGCATCGGCCAGCCCGGCCCGGTCGACGCCGGCAAGCTGGGCGACCGCGCTCGAGATCGTCGCCCAGCCGAGGCCGGTTGCCCGCTGGTCGGCCTCGGGGAATGGCCGTCCGGTCAGGAAGACGACTGCGATGGTCAGCTCGTCCGGGTCGAGCGTCCGGAGGTAGTCGGCGAGGAGTGCCGTCTTCTCGGACGTTCGGGTCGTGGCGGCGACGCGCTCTGCGAGCTCGCTCCAGCGCCGCATGCGGGCGATGGTATACCGTGCCTTTCATGGCTGGCGGGGCGTGGTTTCCGGATCGAATCGACGGCGAGCGATTGGTCCTGCGGCGCCACGTCGCGGCCAATCTGGCCTCGTTCCGGCGGTGGTACGCGGATCCCGAGGTGGCCCGGCTCGCGCGCTACCAGGACGCGGCGATGCGCGAGGACGAGATCGACCGGTTCTTCCAGATCCGCGCGATCGGCCCGGATTCGCTGGCGATGGCGATCCACCAGCGCGTCCCCGATGCGGAGGGCAGCGCGGCGGTCGGCCGGCTGATCGGCACCTGCGCGTTCAGCCAGCTCGACGGCGACAACGGCTCGGCGCTGTATCACATCACCATCGGCGAGAAAGACACCTGGGGCCGCGGGTACGGCACTGAGGCGACGCGCCTGATGCTCGATCACGCGTTCGGCCGGCTGGGCCTGCACCGTGTCGCGCTCAGCGTCTTCGAGTTCAACGTGCGGGCCATCCGGGCGTATACGGCGTGTGGCTTTGCGATCGAGGGCCGGGCCCGGGAGGCGCTGTGGCGCGACGGCCGATGGTGGGATGAGCTGGCGATGAGCATCCTGGCCTCGGACTGGCGCCGTGCCGGCGCGCCGACGACCACGCCGCGCAGGATCGCCCGGCGCTCAATGCGGCGGGCGGATCTCGCGGAGCGGCTGGCGAAGCGCTGACCGGTGACCAGCACGGGTCCCGCCGCGGAGTCCGCGCGGGCAGCCTTCCGGACCTGGATGGAGGCGAAGGGCCACGTGGTCGACAATGCCCGCGCGGCGGTCGCCGGCCTCGACGCCGCGTTCGGGACCGGAGCCCTCGTCCGCACCCCCGCCATCGATCAGATGCTCGCCGACCTGATGGTCGCGCTGGAGCAGGACGAGGGCCAGAAGCTCGGCGGCAAGAGCGCCGAAGCGGCCCGCTTCATCGTGCGGGCCATCGACCGCGAGCTCGCAAACGCGTGAGATGAGTCCCGCGCCGAATCGCGCCTGGCCAAACCTGATCCAATCCGGGGCTTGACTCTCGACCAACCCGAGGGTCCACGATGCCCGATATGGATGACCTCCTGCCGATCGGTCGGTTCGCCCGTCTGACCGGGCTCTCGATCGGCGCGCTGCGCCACTACGACGAGCTGGACGTCCTGCGTCCGGCTGATGTCGACCGGTCCAGCGGCTATCGCCGCTATCGCCGGGACCAGCTCGAGACCGGACGGACCATCGCCCGGCTGCGCGAGCTGGAGGTTCCGATCGAGGAGATCCGGCGGATCCTCGGGAGCGACGATCCCGCCGAACAGCGACGCCGGCTGGCCGAGCATCGATCGCGGGTCGAGGCCCGGACGAACCGGCTCCAGCGCCAGCTCCACGTCCTGCAACAGCTCAGCACCGGAAAGGAGCCCCTCGTGTCCGAGACGACTGCCACCACCCTGCCGTCGCTCGATCCCGCCACCCACCGCCAGCTGGGCGTCGACCTCTTCAATCACGTGTGGACGCTCATCGAGAAGGCCGATCGCAGCGCGGCCGAAACCGACGAGATGATCCACGCCGCGCATGCCTCGCGTTACCACTGGTCGAAGGCCGGGACGACCGTGAACCTGGCTCGCGGCGAGTGGCAGTGCGCTCGGGTGTACTCGGTCCTCGGCCGCGGCGAGCCGGCACTGTGGCACGCCCACCGCTGCCTGGAGCTTGCCGAGGCCGCTGCCCGGGCAGGCGAAGCGGAGCCGTGGGACGTCCCGGCGGCGTACGAGGCGATGGCCCGGGCCAGTGCGATCGCCGGGGATCGCGCTGCCGCGCTGGAGTGGCGGACCCGCGCTCGCGAGGGCGTCGCCGGGATCGCCGAGCCCGAGGACCGCGAGATCATCGAGGGCGATATCGCGACGCTGCCGCTCTGACCGGTGATACTCCAGCGATGGGCGCCCTGATCGACTACCCGTTCGCGGCGCTGCAGGCGGCCGGCGGCCACCTCATCAATCGCTTCGGGCGCCTGGCGACCGAGGAGTTCGCCCGCTGGCGCGGCCCCGAGCCGGCCATCTCCGACCTGCTGAAGTAGCGCGCCGGACCATGGCTGCCGAGCGCCTGCCGACCTGGACCCGCCGCGGGTGACCAGCGCCGAGCCCATCGTCTTCGACCACGTCACGAAGCGCTATCCGGGCACGACCTCGACGGCCGGCGGTGCCGTCGAGGATCTCTCCTTTGAGGTTCCAGCAGGCAAGATCTGCGTCCTGGTCGGGCCGTCCGGGTGTGGCAAGACGACGAGCCTGAAGATGGTCAACCGGCTCGTCGAGCCCACGTCCGGGCACGTGTTCGTCGGCGGGGTCGACGTGATGACCCGTGATGTGATCGAGCTCCGGCGTGGCATCGGCTACGTCATCCAGCAGGTGGGACTCTTCCCGCACCAGACGATCGGGGACGACGTGGCCACGGTCCCGCGTCTCCTTGGCTGGCCGAAAGCACGCCAGCGGGCGCGGGCAGAGGAGCTGCTGACCCTCATGGGCCTGGAGCCGGCAACGTACCTCGATCGCTACCCGGCGCAGCTCTCCGGCGGCGAGCGCCAGCGCGTCGGGGTGGCGCGCGCGCTGGCGGCTGACCCACCGATCCTCCTGATGGACGAGCCGTTCGGGGCCGTCGATCCGATCGTCCGGGAACGCCTGCAGAACGAGCTCCTGCGGCTCCAGGAGGAGCTCGCCAAGACGATCCTGTTCGTGACCCACGACATCGACGAGGCCATCAAGATGGGCGACCTGGTGGGAGTCATGCAGGTCGGCGGGAAGCTGGCCCAGTTCGCGACGCCGGCGGAGATCCTGGCCAACCCTGCCAGCGATTTCGTGGCCCGCTTCGTGGGCGCGGATCGCGGCCTGAAACGGCTCTCCCTGAGCCGCGTCGGCGACCTTGCGCTGCACGATGCGGTCGTGGCCCAGCCCGGCGACCCGGCCGACGAGGCGCTTCGACGGGCCCATGCCGACGAATTCCGGTACCTCCTCCTGGTCGATGAGAGCCGCCGCCCGATCGGCTGGGTCGACGAGCGCAAGATCCCGGCCGAGGGCCGGCTGACCGAGGCGATGGCCATCCCGATGTCGCCCCTGCTGAACCGGCGGACGACCCTCAAGGACGCACTGTCGATGCTTCTCGGTGCCGACGTGCAGGCCGGCATCGTCGTCGATCACCGGGATGCGGTCGTCGGCCTCGTGACCGCCGACATGATCGCCGAGCGGATGCGCGAGAGGGCCGGCGAGCCGGCCACGCCCGGAGCCGGCGAAGCGGAGCCGACGTGATCGACCTGGTCTGGATCGCCGACCACCTCGACGACCTCGCCGGACGCACCGTGCAGCACCTGTACCTGAGCGCGCTCGCCGTCGCGCTCGGTTTCGCGATCTCGTTCGGGCTTGCGGTCTGGTCGATCCGGCGGCGGTCGGTGTACGGCCCGGTCGTCGGCATCGCCGGGCTCCTGTACACGATCCCCAGCCTCGCGCT
>DASQFM010000122.1:0-4575 GCA_035633135.1 Candidatus Eiseniibacteriota bacterium | reverse complement strand
CGAGCATCGCGTCGGACGCGTCCCGTTCCAGGTTCGGGGCGATCGTCGTGACGGCCACCCACTTCTCGGCCAGGCCCTGGGCCTCGAGGTCGAGGGTGGTGTTGACCCGGAAGCCGCCCGTCTCGACGGCTTCGGGACCGCCGAGCAGCTCCTCCAGGACCTTCCGGACCTGCCAGACGAAGTGGGGCGCGACCATGACCGGCCGCTGGTCGCCCGCCAGGACAACTGGCTCTTCGAGCGCGGCCTCGATCTCGGCCTTGCTGAGGGTGGTCCAGCGCGCCGACTCGGCGAGATTCTCGAGAACCCAGTCGCGCCGAACGCCCGGCGGCGAGTCGGCCGGCACGACCAGGCGGCCGTCGGCATCGGGCTGCGCGAAGAGGTACGGATCGAGGGACGACGGTGACTTCGGCAAGCCGGCCAGCAACGCCGCCTGGGCCGTGGTGAGCTGCGCCAGGTCCTCGATGCCGAAATACACCTTCGCCGCCGCTGCGACGCCGTACGCCTGGTGGCCGTAGTAGATCTGGTTCAGGTAGGCGGTGATGATCTTCTCCTTGCCTGCCTCGCCCGGGAACGCGCCGGTCACTCGGGCCGCCTGGATGACCTCGACGACCTTTCGGAGGTAGCGGTCCGCGCCGTCGGCGACGTACTCCGCGGGCAACAGACGGGCGCGGATGAGCTGCTGGGTGATCGTCGACGCGCCGCGCTCCGAGGCCAGTCCCTCCGTGTCCGACGCGGCACCGGCGTTCTGTGCAACCGCCGCGACGATCGCAGCCGGATCGAAGCCATCGTTCTTCCAGAACGTGCGGTCCTCGGCGGTCGTGGTGGTGTCCAGGATCAGTTGGGGCACCTCGTCAAAGGTGACGACCCGTCGTTCCTCGCGCTGGAATCGGGCCAGCTCCACCGAGCCGGTTCGGTCGTAGATGATCGTTGGCTGTGCGAATGTCAGCGAATCGAGGTCGGTTGGATCGGGCAGACCCACCGCCAGGGCGTTGACGACACCGATCCCGGTCATCGCCACGAGGCTCCCGGCTGCCCCGATGCCGACGACGATCGCCACGAGCACCGCGAACAGGACGCGGAGCGCCGACGACGCGGGTGCCGGTTGAGCGCGGGCTCGGCGGTGGCGCGCCGCGATGAGCGCGCTCAGGTGCGGCGACGGGCGGAGCCCCGTTCGCGCGGGATAGCGTCGTGGATAGATCGCCAATGTGCCAGCCGTCTCCCTCGAATGCCCGGCCCCGGAACGGGGCTCAGTGGGCGATGCGACCGGTCTCGACGATCCGTGTCATGTCGTGTGGTGCTCCTTGGCTCAAGAGGTGAACCCCGCAGCAGCCTAGGGACGCGGACCCTTCGGGAACGCCGCACGAACCGGACGCGTACTTGCAGTCCGCTGACACGGCGCGCTGTCGTGCCGCTGCGATGCCCTGAGTCCGCCCGCTGCTGGCGTGCGGGCGGGCAGTCCTGCGGGCTCTGGCGCCGGGGGGCAGAATCGTCCCATGGCCGAATCCCTTGCCACCCGACCGAACGCGACCGGCGTCGGCCTCCTTCCCCCACCGCAGCCGACGATCACCCCGGCCACCGACCTCGGCGGGGTCGCGGTGCTCAAGCACGGCAACTTCTACCTGCTCACCGACGCGCAGGGCGACATCCATCCGGACGCGCGCGGGCTGGGACTGTACGACCTCGACACGCGGATCCTGTCGTGCGCGGTCCTGCAGGTGAACGGCGTCCGCCCGACGCTCCTGCGTGGTCACACCGCGTCGAATCACACGAGCGTCATCCAGCTGCTCAATCCGGAGACGCGTCGCAATCCCGCCATCAAGCAGTACGCCGCCGAGGCCCTGGCGCTGCGTTCGCTGTCGATCACGCGCCGGCGCTGGATCTCCGGCGGGCTGGCGGAGCGGATCGAGGTCACCAACTTCAGCGAGCGTCCGCAGGACGTCGTCCTCGACCTCGTGTTCGATATGGACGCGGCCGACATCTTCGAGGTTCGCGGCAAGGCTCGGCCGGCACGTGGTCGGTTCCGGGCGACCGAGGCGACCGATCACAGCCTGCGATTTGCCTACCAGGGCGTGGATGGGCTGGTCCGGCGCACGCTGCTGACGTTCAGCCCGGGGGAGGTGACGGCGTCGGGCGCCGAGCCTGAGACCACCGATTCGAGCGAGGGCTCGGCCCGCGTCCGCTGGTCGCTGTCGGTCGACCCCGGCGCATCGGCCGAGATCCGGTGGCAGGCGACAACCGACCTGCGCGCCATCCCCGGCGTGGGCACCCACCACGAAGAGACGCCGACCAGGCTGGCGCAGGCGATCACCCGCCAGCCGATCGAGGTCGATCCGGCGCAGCCCGACGACATTCGCGACGGCAGCGTGGCGGAGCCCGGTATCGCCGAGGCGGCCTACAGCGAGTGGATCCAGCATGCCGCCAGGATCTCCTCGGACGGGGAGATCCTGGACCTCGCCGTCCGGCGTGGGATCGCCGACCTGCGCCTCCTCCAGAACGACGGGCCACGGCCGGGCGAGCACTACCTGGCGGCCGGCGTGCCCTGGTTCACGACCCTGTTCGGGCGGGACAGCATCATCACCGCACTCGAGATCCTGCCCTTCATGCCCGACGTGGCCCGCGACACGCTGCGCGTCCTGGCCGACTGGCAGGCGCGAGGCGACGATCCGAATCGCGACATGGAGCCGGGCAAGATCCTGCACGAGCTCCGGACCGGCGAGATGGCCCGAACCGGCGAGCTGCCCCATCGGCCGTACTACGGCAGCGTCGACGCCACCCCGCTGTGGCTGATCCTGCTCGACGAGACCCATCGCTGGACCGGCGACCTTGAGCTGGTTCGATCGCTGTGGCCGAACGCCCTCGCCGCCCTGGACTGGATCGACCGCTACGGCGATCGCGACGGCGATGGATTCGTCGAGTACCAGCGCCGCACCCCGGACGGGTTGCTGAACCAGGGCTGGAAGGACTCCGGCGATTCGGTGCGCCACCGCGACGGCTCGATCGCCGAGGGCCCGATCGCCCTCGTCGAGATCCAGGGCTACGTGTACGACGCCAAGGTCCGCCTGGCTCGACTCGCCCGTCGGCTCGGCGAGGACCAGCTGGCCGAGCGGCTCGCGGCCGAGGCCGCCGCGCTCCGGCGGGCGTTCGATACCGCCTTCTGGATGCCGGATCGGGGCTTCTACGCGATTGCACTCGACGGGCAGAAGCGACAGGTGGGTACGATCACCTCGAACCCGGGGCACTGCCTGTGGAGCGGCATCGTGCCCGAGGAGCGGGTCGATGCGGTGGTCGACCGGCTGCTCGATCCGTCGCTCGATTGCGGCTGGGGCATCCGGACATACGCCGCCGGGCAACCCGGCTACAACCCGGTCGGCTATCACACCGGCACGGTCTGGCCCCACGACAACGCCATCATCGCGGCCGGCATGAAACGGGTCCGCCGTCACGATGCGGCCGATCGGGTCGCCTCGCGGATCTTCGAGGCCGCCCGCGAGTCCGATGACTTCCGCCTCCCGGAGCTGTTCTGCGGCTTCGACCGGGAAGTCTCCGACGTGCCGGTCCCCTATCCGGTGGCCTGCTCGCCGCAGGCCTGGGCGGCCGGGGCGCCGCTGTCCCTGCTGCAGACGATGCTGGGCATGCACGCCGAGGCGGCCGATGCCCTCCTGGAGCTCGATCGGCCGCACCTGCCCGCCTGGCTGGGCAAGGTCACGGTCCACGATCTCCAGGTTGCAGATCGCCGGGTCGACCTGCTGTTCCACCGCTGGCGAGGCAATACCACCAGCGCCGAGGTGCTCCGCCGCGAAGGTCCCCTGGAGCTCGTCATTCGAGTTTGAGCACGAAAATCGTCCGACAGGAGAGAGCAACGCCCGTGACGCGCATCTACCTCGACCCCGAGGCCGCCACGATCGAAGGTGGGGGTGACCGCAGCCCCGGCGGCGGCGATACCAGCCCGGATGCCGGGGCGGTCCGCGCGCTCCGCTACCTGGTCGACGCCGGTCACGACGTAATCGTGGTCGCCGCGGCCGGGCAGCAGCTGCCCAGCGACCTCCTGGAGGTCGCCCGCGAGGCCGTGACCGAGGTGCCCGAGATGCACGACGTTCCAGCGTGGTACCTGACTCGCGACGTCGAGCGCTGCACTGGCTTGTCGGCCCGAGTCCGGACGGTGCTGATCGGGGCGGCGCCGCCGAGCGGCTCGGTGCGCCGTTGCGACACGGTCGCCCGCGATGTGCAGGCCGCGGTCATGGAGATCCTGGCCGCAGAAGCGATGCCATAGGCGAGGGCTCCCCGCGGCGCCTGCGATGGGCCTGCAAGGCCCTGCGCGATCGCCCGACGTATGCCCGAGAGGGACCGACGGCCACGATACGCACGACGCGGCGATCCCTCGTCGCCACGTTCCCTCCGTGGGAACCGACCTGCCCGGCCGGCTTCCCGCCCTCCTTCGACCGTCCGGCCCCCCGGACGGTCGCGCCCGCGACAACTGCGGGTTTCGTCACGGACCGGTACGCCGCGGCATCGCTACGCCGCGGGGCGAACCGATCTCCGGTCCCCAGACATAGTTCTGCCGCCGACCCTTCGCGG
>DASQFM010000121.1:0-3486 GCA_035633135.1 Candidatus Eiseniibacteriota bacterium | reverse complement strand
GCCGAGACCCTGATTGCCGGCGCCGCCAATGGCGGCGATCAGCAGGACCTGCGTACCCGTCTCGGCACCCACGCCGTGGATCATCCCGACACCGAAGGCAGTTCGAGGACCGTACGAGCTCATCTCGATCGGCTCGACATGCTCGTGCCCGTGCAGCCACGCCTGCCACCGCCGCCAGGCAAGCCGCGCCGAGTCGAAGACGAGCATCCAGCGGCTGCGCAGCCGGAACTGGGTGCCATGGCGGGCGTACTGGTAGAGCGAGATGAACACCCACACGCCGAGGATCAGCAGGGTCAGGCCGACGATCCGTCCCATCACCGGATCGATCCAGTCGGGCAGCACCGCCCCGAAGAGGAGGGCAAGGATCCCGAGAGCAACGACGACGCCGGCGTGGCCGAGAGCGTAGAGGGTCCCCAGGATCAGGGCGCGGCGCTGCTCGGTCCCCAGGTCGGGGCGGACGCCGGACAGCTGGACATGCTCTGCCGAGGTCGCGGCATCGGCGGACCTCGCCGCCAGGTGCGGGTGGCCGTCGGGCGCATGGGCGATGCGCTCGCCGGCGCCGCCATGGCCGTGATCGTGCTCGCTCCTGCGCTCGTGGACCCCTTCGTGCACGCCTTCGGCGGCATCGCCGGTCGCGCTCGTCGAGGTGACGTCGGCGATCGCCGCCAGGTGGTCCCAATCGAAGCCGTGCCGGATCCCGAGGACGAGGGCGGTCGCCAGGAGTCCCAGCGCGCCAGCGGCGGGATCCTCGGCCAGCAGGAGGGCCGGGAGCATTCGTCCATCGTGGCGGCAATGACAGCGTGCTGCTTGTCGCGGCCGTCAACGGAACGGGTCGGGGCGGGGCCCAGGCCTAGGAGCGCCGGGCGTATGCCGAGCCGCGCCGGGCCCTATGCCGTCCGGCGGCGCGCGGTGGCCACCTCGTGGTTGTGGTCCCGTCGGTAGGGAACGTTGACCACCACCGTGTGGGGTCGGCCGAGCAGCGCCGTCCGAAGCCGCTTCGCAGACTGGTTGTAGAGGATCCGCTCCCACCACCGGCGGGCCACGTACTCGGGGATGACGACGAACGTGATCGGCGCCTCCTCATCGGGGGACCGGCGCTCGTCCAGGACGTCGAGGTACGCCAGCATAGGTGCCACCAGGGCCCGATAGGGTGACTCGACGATCACCAGCGGGACGTCCGGGAACTGCTTCTCCCACCGCTTTCGAACGACCTTCGCCTCGGCGGGATCGTCGGTGATGAGGATCGCGCGCACGTCGGGCCCGATCGATCGACCGACGTTGATCGCCTGGACGACGGCGCGGGTGATACCGGCCAGCGGGACGAGGACGCGCTCCTGGCGATGCGGCAACGGGATGACCGCATCCGGCGCGATGGCCAGCTGCGCCGCCGACGCCTGGTATTGCCGTTTGATGAACAGCATCATCACCACCAGGATCGGGATGATCACGGCGACGAGAAGCGAGGTCGGCGCCTTGGCGACCACCACGACCACGGCCACGACCGCGGTCAGCACGCAGCCGAAGCCGTTGACCGCCAGCTTCCAGCGCCAGCCGGGTGACTGCTGGCGCAGCCAGTGGATGACCATGCCGCCCTGGCTGATCGTGAACGACAGGAACACGCCGACCGAGTACAGCGGGATCAACGCGGTCGTGTTGCCTTCGAAGGCCACGAGGACGGCGATGGCGACGATGCTCAGGATCACGATCCCCGAGGTGAACGCCAGGCGGTCACCGCGGAACCCCATCTGTCGCGGCATGTAGCCGTCGCGGGCAAGGATCGCGGCCAGCCGCGGGAAGGCGTTGTACGAGGTGTTCGCCGCCAGGAACAGGATCAGTGCAGTGAACGCCTGGAACAGGTAGAACACGATCGTTCGGTTGCCGTAGATGACGGCCGCGACCTGGCTGATCACCGTTCGCGGCGCCGGTTCGTCGATCGGGACGACCCCAAAGTTGTCGGCGACGAAGGTGATCCCCAGGAAGAGGACGGCGAGCAGGACCGCCACGATCGTGAGCGTCGTCGCCGCGTTCCTCGGCTCGGGTGGCTTGAAGGCGGGCACGCCATTGGCGATCGCCTCGGTGCCGGTGAGGGCCACCGAGCCCGAGGCGAACGCCCGCAGGATGAGGAGGAGGCCGAGGGGCTGCACGACGCTCGACGCCTCGGGCAGCGGATCGGGCGGCGAAGCATGCTCACCGAGGACAACGATGCGGTACATGCCGATGGCGATCATCAGCAGCGTCGAGCCGACGAAGAGGTAGGTCGGGATCGCAAAGATGTTCCCCGACTCGCGAATCCCGCGCAGGTTGCCCAGGGTGATGAGCACGATCGCGCCGACCCCGACGACGAGCCGGATGTCGGCAACCTCGGGGATGGCCGAGATGACCTGCTCGACGGCCGACGCCGTCGAGACCGCGACGGTCATCACGTAGTCGACGAGCAGGGAGCCGGCGGCGATCAACGCCGCGAGGTTCGGCAGGTTCGCGCGCGCGACGGCGTAGGCGCCACCGCCCGACGGGTAGGCGTAGCCGATCTGGCGGTAGCTTGTCGACACGATGGCCAGGAGCAGGGCGATCGCGGCCGCGATCGGCAGGCTCAGGAAGAGCGCCCCGGCGCCGGCCAGGACCAGGACCCGCAGGATCTCCTCGGTCGCGTAGGCCGACGAGCTGATCGGGTCGGAGCTGAAGATCGCGAGGGCCTTCTTCTTGGGGAGGCGCTCGGTGATCTCTTCGTGGCTCGACAGGGGACGACCGAAGAGGACGGCACGAACCCTTGCGAGGGCCCGGCCCGCCGGGGTCCGCGGGACCGACGCCGCTTCCTTGGCCACCATCTGGCCCTCGCCGGTGTAGCGGAAGAAGGCCGCGTGCGGCCGGTGGACCCGAACCCTCCGATCCCCTGGTTTCATGCCGCGCAAGGGCGGCGGACTGCCGTCCTCCGATTCCATTTCCTCCAGCCTCCGTTCGGGCACCAAGAGGAAACGAGCGGCAAGCGGGGTTTGGACCCTTAAGTTCGCCTAAGGTCGAGGGTCGCGTTCCGCGTCGCGGTGGGCCGCTGGCTGCGAGTCACGGTCGCCATCCCGGTCTGGATCGCGGATTCGATATCCGACGCCCGGCTCGGTGACGATCAGGTCCCGCAGCAACCCGTCCGGGTCGGCGGCGGCGAGCTTGCGGCGGAGCTGGCTCACGTGGACGTAGACGTAGCTGTCCTCGCCGCGGTACGCGTCACCCCAGACGCTCCGCAGGAGCCGGCCCTTCGTGACGATTCGGCCGACCTCGCCGAGCAGGACGCGCAGGATCTCGAACTCACGCGGCGTCAGGTCTACCGGCTGGCCGGACACGTGGACCGAATGCCGCCGGGCGTCGAACTCGAGCGGCCCAACCACGACCCGGCCGTCCGCATCGGCGGTCGGCCCGGCCGCCCGTCGGAGCGCAACGCGAAGGCGGGCGTGCAGCTCGTCGAGGCCGAACGGCTTCGTCACGTAGTCGTCGGCG
>DASQFM010000120.1:0-2070 GCA_035633135.1 Candidatus Eiseniibacteriota bacterium | reverse complement strand
CATTCGACCCAGCTCAGCGGTTGCCCGCGCGGGATCGACCTCGCGCAGCAGCGATAGGTAGATCGAGCCGAGGCTCGTCCAGCTCGTCGTCGTCTGGTAGTCCGGCGACAGGAACCGGTACAGGAACAGGAGGCGCTCGCGGCGCTCGGCGATATCAAACCGGAGCGGGTAGGGCGCCGCGAAGCCGTCTCGCTGGAGGGTCGCCAGCGCAGCGGCCTCCATCTCGGGGTCGTCGATGACGCCGGCGAAGAACGGCCAGACGTTGGCCTCGCCCGAGGTCTGGTCGGTGCCGATCCGGTCGCGGAATCGGTCGCCCATCCAGAAATGGGTCCGCAGGAGCGAGCCCCAGTCCCCGCCGAAATGGCGAGACAGCAGATCCGGGCCCCAGCCGGTCTCGGCCACGGTCCGTCCGAGCAGCGCCACCATCGTGTTGCCGTAGGCGGTCGAGCTGTTCCGGAATGTGTCGCGATGGGCCGAGTACGTGCGATCCGTCCGAACGAGGCCGGTCGCGTCGTCAACGACCATCTGGCAGTAATACTCGACCTCGGCGGCCAGCCAGTCGCGATGGTCGTCGACCAGGTCGGCCGCGTCCGCCAAGCGCAGCGCAGCCAGCAGGAGCGGCAGCGAATCGACGCCGTAGTCGAACAGGTCGATCGGCCAGTCGAACGGCGGGGAGATCGTCGTCGTGACGTGGGACCGCCGCCGCCGCCAGATCGAGATCGCCCAGTCATACGTCAGGAGGAGACGCTCGCGTTCGACGTCCCCCAGGCGTACCAGCGCCGGCGCGGCGAAGCCTGTGTCCCGCGTCCAGAACTGACGGTACTTGCCCGGACTGGCGGTCAGGTAGCGGCCCTCCCAGCACGCCTCCAGGCTGGCTCGAAGGATGGCCGTCGCGGTGCCCGGGTAGCGCGGATGCCCGAGGAACGCCTGCAGGATCCGGTCCCCATTGATGTGCATCGCCATCGTCAGGACGCCGGGATGCAGGAAGTTCAGGAGCGCCACGCGGCCATGATGCGGGACCACAGCCCCGACCGAGTGCCCGGGACGGTGCATCCGTTCCGCCGGTGATGTCTGTGGGGTAATCAATCCTTGTGACCGGCGGGGGGGAGAGCAGCCCCGAGCGCGCGCCGCCTATTCACCCACAGACATCATGCGAAGAGACGCAAGGAAGCGGCGGCGACGGCCGAGGCGGCGGGCGTCAACGCTGGCTCAGGCCCGATCGACGAGCGGCTTGATCTCGCCGATGAAGCGCTCGATCGACTCCCAGTCGTAGGGTGCGGCCATCTCCGAGATAGCGGTGTGGAACCCGAGATCGCGGGCCTCGATGAGCCGCTCGGCGACCATCTCCGGCGTCCCGATCCAGAACGTCGCGTCGTTCTCGACGCGCGACATCGGCGTCTTGTTCGCCGCCATCGAGTCGGCCCAGACTCGGCGCGCGTCGGCCTCGGTGTCGCGGATGAAGACCTTGCAGCCGACCGTGATGTCGACCTCGGCCGGATCGCGCCCGACCTCGCCGCAGTGGCGCAGGAAGACCTCGACCTTGTGGCGCAGCGTCTCGGTCGTGCCCATCACGTTCCACATGTCGGCGTAGCGGGCGACTGTTCGGATCGTCTTCTTCTCGCCGCCGCCGCCGATCATGATCGGCAGGCGCGTCTGGATCGGCTGGGGCTCCTGGTGCAGATCGGTGAAGGCGTAGTGGCCGCCCGGCGGCGAGGTGACGCGCTTGCCGTCGAGGACGCCCCGGATCGCCTCGCAGGCCTCGTCCAGCCAGTCGAGCCGCTCGCCGACGCTCTTGCCGAAATCGATCCCGTGGGCCGTGTGCTCGTACTCGAACCACGCCCCGCCGAGCCCGACGATGGCCCGACCGCCGCTGATGTGGTCGAGCGTCGTCGCCACCTTCGCCACGAGCGCCGGATTCCGGAACGTCACCGCGCCGACCAGCAGCCCGAGCCGGATCCGGCTCGTGACCGCGGCCCACGCCGCGAGCGACATCCCGCCCTCATAGATCGGCTGCTCCGGGTCGCCGAAGATCGCGTGCAGGTGGTCCCACGTCCAGAGGTGGTCGTAGCC
>DASQFM010000119.1:0-12656 GCA_035633135.1 Candidatus Eiseniibacteriota bacterium | reverse complement strand
CGACTCGGTGTTGCCCGGGTTGCCGTTGCCCGGCGCGTCGTCATCTTCGGCGTAGACCGAGACCGACGGACTGGCCGGGCCATCGGGGAAGGTGCAGTCGAAGCTGCCACCGGTGTTGGTGTTGCTGTTGGTGCCCAGGACGCCGCCGATGCCGCAGTCCGGATAGGCCGTGAGGTTGTCGACGCCCGGGTCGGCCAGGTCATAGGTGTACGTGTGGATGGTCGTGCTGGACTCGCCGGCCGTCGCGTCGCCGGCCAGGTTGCTGGTCGTGGGCGCGACGTTGGCCACGGTGATCGAGAGATCGGTCGGCGATACGGGCCCGAAGCCGTCGTCCACGACAAGGTGGAGGACGACCGTGCTCGGGCCGTCGCCGAAGTCAAGGCTGACAGTGTCCGTGCCCTGGCCGCCTGCAATCGTCGCGTTGCCCGAAACGACCGACCAAACGTAGCTCAGCGGGTCGAGGTCGGGATCGCTGGCGTCGGAGATGTAGTCGTGCGACGAGCCCTCGTCCACGGGACTCGGTCCGCTGATTGTCCCGGAGTTTGGTACCGCATTGGCCGCCGCGATGTTGAAGCAAGAGGATGTGACCAGGCTCTGGACGTTGCCAGCCGCGTCGGTAGTGCGACTCGTCAGGCAATAATCGTCCGGTTCCAGCGTCCCCAGGTATTGGTATGCCCAGTTGCCGGTTTGCTTGGGGTTACCGAGACTGGTGAGATCGAGGAACTGCTCAGTGCCATCAACCAGCACACCACCCGGGTCCGTCACGATCTGGATGCGGAGCGGGGTCCCGATGTCTTTCAAACCCGAGAAGTGCGGCACTGGGGTGGCAGAACCGGGATCGGTGGCGGTTCCGTTCGCTGTGACGCACGGCACCGGGCCGGGGTTGCAGGTATTTGCCGGGTTGACGGCGGCGATCGTCGACTCAGGGTTCACGCGGTCGATCCCGAAGTAGTCGTTGCGGATCGCGGTACTTGAAGTGCGTGCTGAGGTACCAAGCTTGCCGTGGAACACGGCCGTGATGTCGAACTGGCCGTCAGCCGGAGTAGTGAACCCGCCGCCCGGGGCCGGGGAGTCGAACGCAAATGTGGTACTCCAAGGCCGATCCGCCCCGACGTTCGTTTGCGTCAGCACCCTCGATGCGGCGAGAGCGCCGCCCGCAGCGGGATTGCTGCCGTCGCTGGCCCGGATCTCCACGGTCACGTCGTCCGCATCGTTACATGCGTTGCCGCCGGAGGTCCCAGTGCAGGTGTACGTGCCCTCAAGCGCGACGCTAAAGGATGTCGTTGTCTTCCAGACGAAAGTGGCGGAGGTGATCGTCACCTGGACAGCGTCCGTGAAGGTGCCGCTCTGGCTGACGCCAGAGGTCTGACCGGTGGCGGTGTAGGTGTAGGCGCCGACTGCCAATTCCGTGTCCCACAGCGTGACCTGACAGGACCAGGCGCCCGCCTCGTCGGCGGTGGCGCTACACGATGACGCGTAGCCGTTCGGGCCGGAGACGACGACGTCAACGGTCTCGCCGGCGAGGTAGCCGGCGCCGTCGCTGTTGTCGCCGCTGATCGTCACGACGGAACCGGGCGAGTAGTCCGCCTGATCCGTCCACACAGCTGCAGAGGCAAGAGCCGGCAGCACCAGGGTGGCCATGAGCAGGAACACCTGGAGCGCGGCAGTACACCGCACGACGGCATGAGCACGCATCACGAAAGCCTCCCGGGCACGCGAAGGTTTGTGACGCCTCGGCCGGGACAGATGAACTGGATAAACGCTCGGACTCGGGGACGAGTCCGCAGATTGGAGATAAGTGCGTCGGATTTTCCGGCGGGCGCCGTTGACGAAGCCCGGATAGTACGTCAGTCCCACGGGTATGGGAAGTCCTGTTGCAGCGGATTGCGCCCGTGCACCGCACCGATCCCGCCACCTGCTGTCCCGACCGCACTCAGCTCTGCCGCGCCGGATCACCCGTAAGTCCTGCTCGCACCGGGACTCCTCGCAGGGGCCCGTCGGCTGCACCGCCTGTCCATCGGGGCGCGTCCCGGGCCGGTTCCGCGTAGCGGCAGACCCCAACAAGCGGTGTCCTCTGGCACGCCGGACCCGCCGGGTCAGGCCGTCGTGGAGCATCCGTCGTCGCGGCGTCGCATCATGGCCAACGATGGGATCGTTCCAGACGCCGATCTCCCGCCGTCGAGCCCTCCAGATCGGCGCGGCGGTGCCCTTCGCCGTCCTCGCCGCTTGCAACGAGCCGCCACGCTCATCCGAGTCGCCGACCCAGGCGTTGGGATCGCCTTCGGCCACCCTGGCGCCCACCCCGTCGTCATCGGCGGTTCCAACGGCCACCGCCCAAGCCGCGGCGACGCTCGCGCCGCCGGCCCGCGTCCTGTATCGCGATGCGGCGCTGGCCGACGGCCGTTCGGCGAGCCTGCAGCGCGGGATCAGCATCCTCGTCGAGGGCGGTCGAGTTTCCTGGATCCGGCCGCGCAGCGGCGAGGAGGACCCCGGCGACGCCGAGATCGTCGATGCCTCGGGCGCGACGATCGTGCCCGGCATGGTCGACGCCCACAGCCACGTCACGAACCCCGGCGGAGCGCATTGGATCGAGCGATTCGCCGATCGACCGGAGCGGCTCGTCGCCTATGCGGAGGCGAACGCCCAGCTAGCCTGGAATGCCGGCATCCGCTGGTTTCGCGATGTCGGATCGCCTACCCGGCCCGACCCGGTCGACGGCCGTGATCGGGCGCTAGCGATCGGCCTCCGGGATCGCTGGCGCGGCCGGCCCGGATACCCCGCGATCCGTGCCGCTGGGACCTGGATCACCCGCCCAGGGACGCTGCCGGCCGGGCTGACGCTGGAGGCCCGGAACGCCGACGAGCTGCTGGGATTCGCACTCCGCCAGCTGGACGACGGCGCGGACCTCGTGAAGCTCTATCTCGATGGGCCGGACGCATCGGTGGCGCCGTGGTCGGTCGCCGAGGTGCGACGGGTCGTCGAGGCCGTCCATGCGCGGTCGGCCCAGGTGACGGCACACTCCGGGATCCTCGCCGGCGCGCACGTTGCCGCAGATGCCGGCGTCGATGCGATCGAGCACGGCTTCGTGCTGGACGATTCGGGCGCCGCGGCGATGGCCGCCAACGGCGTGAAGCTCATCTCGACGCTGACCGTCTTCCGTTCCTGGGAGACGTTCGGCCAGACGACGAGCCTGCCGTTCTTCGCGGGCGAGCGCGGGAGTGCTTCGATTCGGGACCGGCTCGCGCTGGCCGAGGTCAGCCTCCTCGCGGCCCGGGCTGCCGGGGTGGCGATCTCGGCGGGAACGGACTTCGGGGGTGGGTCGGGTCGAGCGAACCAGCTGGCCTGGGAGGTCGAGTCGCTGGTCGCCGCCGGCCTCGAGCCGGTCGAAGCCCTCGCAGCGGCCACATGGCAAGGCGGCGAGCTCCTCGGTGAGCCCGATGCGGGCGTCATCCGTGAGGGCGGCCCGGCCGACTTCTTCCTGGTCCACGGCGATCCGCTGACCGATCCGGCGGCGCTGTGGCGCGTCTGGCGGCACGCGTAACGCTGATCGGGATCAGGGACGGCTCCGCGTTCGAGCCGGCTCAGGGCGCCGAGGCGTCCCTGCGAGCCGTGATCGCCAGGATCTCCGAGCCGTAACGCTCGAGCTTGACGGGGCCCATGCCGCGGACCTGGCCCAGGGCCGTCAGCGTGCGCGGCTCGGCCTCCGCGATCGCGAACAGCGCGGCGTCGTGAGCGACCACGTAGGCGGGAACACCGTCCCTGGCCGCCCGTTCGCGACGCCACAGCTGGAGGGCTTCCAGCAGATGCCGATCGAGGCCGTCGGCGTCCGGCGCCTCGACGGCCGCGATGAACGCAGCAACGGATCGACGCTCGGCGGACGGCTGATCACCCGAACCCGACCCGGTGCCCTGGGACGATGCGCCGTTCGGCCACGGGCCGTCGGGCCAGGCCCGATCGCCGGCGCCCGAGGGCCCATCGGATCGAGCGCTGTTCAGCTGGGCCCCGACGCGCCACGCGCGTTCGGGTCGCGGTTCAAGCAATGCGAGGAACCGCGACGGCTTCCGCTGCACCTCCGTTCCGGCGGTTCCGATTCGCCGGTGCGCCCAGGACAGCGTCAGGCGCCGTCGCGCCCGGGTGATCCCGACGTAGAGCAAGCGCCGCTCTTCGGCGATCGCCGCGTCGTCCTTCGCCTGGCGGATCGGCAGCAGTCCCTCCTCGAGGGCCGGCAGGAAGACCGCGTCCCATTCGAGGCCCTTGGCCCGGTGATAGGTCAGCAGGTTGACGCCGCTGCCGGCGCCGGCCGCTTCCTCGGCGTCGCGCCGATCGAGCTCGGCCAGGACGTCGGCGGTGGCGAGGGTCGGGTCGGCCCCAGCGAGGTCTCGCACGATCTCGATCAGGATCTCGAGGGAAGCCGTCCGTTCGCGCGCCTCATCGCCCGTGGGATCGGAGGCTCCATCCCGAGTCCGTGCGCCCGTGCCCCGATCTTCGGCGCCCGTGCCGACGAACTCGGGGTCGACCAGCCCGAGGCGCTCGGTGAACAGCCGTCTCGTCGCATCGACAATGTCGGCGCCCGTCGCCTCAGGCGGCGAGCGCCGGAGCAGCTGCCGGGCATCGCGCACCTCGCGCCGCTCGAAGAATCGCTGCCCGCGGACCCGGAACGGAATGCCGGCCCGGGTCAGGGCTTGTTCGAGATCGGGGAGCTGGGCGTTGATCCGGACCAGGATCGCGATCTCGGCCGGGTCGGTGCCCTCGCCGAGCAGTCCTCGAATTGCCTCGACGATGGCCCGCCGTTCGGTGGCGTCGTCGGGGTGCCGCCGGATGGCCGGCGCCGGCCCCGCGGCGTTCGCTGTTCGAAGCGCGCCTCGCGGACCGGGCACGGTCAGCCGATTGGCCAGCTCGAGGATCTGCGGGGTCGAGCGGTAGTTCTCGACGAGGGCGACGGTCCTCGCGCCTGGGTGGCGGGCCTCGAAATTCAGGAGATAGTCGGGCGTCGCGCCGGTGAATGTGTAGATCGTCTGGTCCGGATCGCCGACGACCGCGAGGTCGCGTGACGTGCCGAGCCACAGCTCGAGGAGTCGCTCGGCCAGCGGATTGGTGTCCTGGTACTCGTCGACGCTGATCCACGTCTTGCGCGCGCGCACAGTCTCGGCCGCGTCCTCGTCGCCTTCGAGTAGGTCGACCGTCCGGATCAACATGTCCTCGAAGTCGATCCGCCCGGCTCGATCCTTCGTTCGTTCGTAGTTGGCGTACAGCCGGGAGAAGAGGTCGGTGGGGATGGGCGCTCGATCGCGGCCGTCCTGTTCCCAACGGGCCGGTGGGATCCGACGGACCTTCGCCCATTCGATCGCCTCGGCGAGGTCCCGTGGCGCGGCGAACCGGTAATGGCCAGGTAAGCCGCGGGCTAGCCGGAAGAGGATCTCGGTTTTGCTGTCGAGAAGCTGTGGCAGCGGCTCGCCCTCGTGGCGGCTCGGCCAGAAGTGGCGGAGCTGGGCAAGCGCAAAGGCATGGAAGGTCCTCGCCATCACCCTTGGGTGGCCGAGCGCCCGCATCCGGGCGACCATCTCCGTCGCCGCCTTGTCGGTGAAGGTCACGAGAAGGATCCGATCCGCGGCGACCACGCCGGTCTCGATCGCGTATGCCGCTCGGTGGCTGATCACCCGCGTCTTGCCGGACCCCGCTCCGGCGATGATCGCGAGCGGGCCCTCGGTGATTGAGACGGCCGTTCGCTGGGCCTCGTTGAGGTCCGTCAGCAGACGTTCCCGGCCGAGGACGAACCGCTCTTGTCCAGCGGGCTCGGCGCCATCGCGGCTACCCTGGCGCGACGTCGACGGCAGCGCGGCCGGCGCGGCCAGCTCATTGGTCCGGTGGCTGCGCTCGTCAGACAAGGAGGATCCCGCTTGGTGGATGCTGGCCGGAGCCCAGCGCAGCGTGAACGCGGCTCGGCCAGAGGCGCGGCAGATTAGGGACGAGGTGCGGGTCCTCCGCCAGGACTCGGCGATTGGTGCGAGTGTCGGCGACGAGCAGGACGAACCCTTCGGTCTGGTCGTCGCGGCGCTTCAGGTTGATCCGTCGCCCGAGAGCCTGGCCATCTCTTAGTCGCATCTCCATCTCGACCGCGGTTCTCTTGCCGCCGCCGTTGATCATCGCGTCCCAGGCGCGCTGCTCTGGCCGGTCCGGCAGTGCAGGCAGCGGCACTTCCAATCGGTACGAGAGTGGCATCCGGACGTGCTTGAGGAACTTCATCAGCCGCTCCGAATGAGCGACATCGCGAAGCGGGCTCCCGCCGGGGTAGGCGCGTACCGACAGGTCGAGCCCGAGCACGCTCGCTACCCGGGTCGCATCGAGGATCGATAGATTGCGCGCTTTCCCGCGCTCGATCCGGCTGATTCGCGAACCCGAGACCTGGGCAGCCGCCCCAACGGCCTCCTGGCTTATCCCGACCATGAGGCGCTTCATGTGGAGTTCCTCGCCAAGGACGTCAAGCGACCGTTCTCCCCGGCGCGTACCGCGATCAAACAACCGTTCGCTGGCAGGCACTGGTCAATCATCGCGTCGCTCGCTCTACCCGCGATCACCTCCTGCACCTGCCCCTTTTGCTACCACAGCACGAACGCGACGAGGTCGGGCGGACCGGAGATGCCCGGCGCCCCAGAACCGGAGCCTCAGGGGCGGAATTTGCTTGGGCGGCAAGATCGTGACGAGGAAATGGCAGGTCCAGAGCGCGGTGGACAGCAGGGTGGTCTCGTTCATGCAGTGGCGGCAAATCTTGGACACGGCCGAAGCGCGCGGCGGGCGGCGGACGCTGCGGCCGCGGTCAGCTGCGGCGGCGGCGTGGGGGGCGGGTGCCGGTGCGGCGGCGGATGTTGGGGGTCACGGAGCGGTCCCAGGTGGGGCGGTCGAGCCAGCGCGCCTGCCGGCCGCCTTCGTCGTCGTGCTCATCACGGATGCCGGGGAGCCAATCGGCGGCGGTGCCATCGGCGGCGCCGTCGCCGGCGGGTTCCTCGCCGGCCGGGAGCACGACGACCTCGGCGACCTCGAGCACCGAGCCGGGGGCGTCGGGATCCCGATCGGGGCCGTCCCGTCTCGCGGCAGCCTCGAGTGGGAGACCGGCCGCCAGACGGGCGGCGGCGAGCGAGTCACGGCTGGAGGTGCGCGAGGCTCCGGCTTTGGCGGCGGTCTCTAGGTTGCCGGCGGTCGCAGCCGCGACCGGGGCTTCGGCTTTGGATCCACGCCTCCCTCGCGTCGATGGCCCTGACGAGGTGCCGCCACCGGATGCCGCGCCGCGCGCTCCGGCGGCCTCGGCGGCTCGGGCGACGATCGTCGATTGGTCCTCGTCGAGGACGCGGAGGCGGATCTGCTGGATCTCGTCGCGGAGGGCGGCGGCGCGCTCGAACTCGAGCTCCTTGGCCGCGGAGCGCATCTCGGCTTCCATCCGGGCTACGAGCTGCTCGACCTTCCCGCGGTCGAGCTCGGCCAGGCGCGAATCTCGCTCCGAGGTGTACATCGTCGTGGACTCCGCAACCGAACGGAGCTGGTCGTTGATGTCGCGGATGCCCTTGACGATCGTGGCCGGCACGATCCCGTGCTCGGTGTTGTAGCGCTCCTGGACTGCGCGGCGCCGATCCGTCTCCTCGATCGCCACCTTCATCGAGTCGGTCATGCGGTCGGCGTACATCACGACCTCACCGCCGATGTTCCGAGCCGCCCGCCCGATCATCTGGATCAGCGACCAGGCCGATCGCAGGAAGCCTTCCTTGTCGGCATCGAGGATCGCCACGAGCGTCACCTCGGGCAGGTCAATCCCCTCGCGCAGGAGGTTGATCCCGACGACCACGTCGAAGACGCCGAGGCGGAGGTCGCGCAGGATCGCGACCCGCTCGAGTGTGTCGACCTCCGAGTGGAGGTACTGGACCTTGATCCCGATCTCGCGGAGGTAGTCGGTCAGGTCCTCGGCCATTCGCTTGGTCAGCGTCGTGACGAGGGCCCGCTCGCCGCGCTCGGTACGGCTGCGGATCTCGTCGAGCAGGTCGTCGATCTGGCCCTCGGTCGGGCGGACCCGGATGAACGGATCGACCACTCCGGTGGGGCGGATCAGCTGCTGGACGATCCGCTCGCTCTTCTCGAGCTCGTACGGGCCGGGCGTGGCGCTCATGTAGACGGCCTGGTGGACGCTGCCTTCGAACTCCTCGAACGTCAGCGGCCGGTTGTCGAGGGCCGACGGCAGGCGGAAACCGAAGTCGACCAGGATCTCCTTGCGGGTCCGGTCGTTCTTGTACATGCCGACGACCTGGGGGATCGTCATGTGCGACTCGTCGACGACAAGAAGCCAGTCAGGCGGGAAGTAGTCGAGCAGCGTCCACGGCCGCGACCCGGCGTCGCGGCGCGAGAGGTGGCGCGAATAGTTCTCGACCCCGGAGCAGTAGCCCAGCTCGCGCAGCATCTCGAGATCGAAGGTGGTCCGCTGGCGCAGCCGCGCCCCTTCGAGCTCGCGACCCTCGGCCTCGAGCTGGCCGACCCGCTCCTCCATCTCGGCCCCGATGTCGACGATCGCCCCCGCCAGCTTGTCGGCCGGCGTGACGTAATGGGTCGCCGGGTAGACGTTGACCTCGCGCCGCTCGGCCAGGAGCTCACCGGTCAGCGAATCGAGCTCGGTGATCCGCTCGACCTCGTCGCCGAAGAATTCGACCCGGACGATGCGCTCTTCCGAGGCCGGCTTGAACTCCAGCGTGTCGCCGCGGACGCGGAAGCGCGCCCGGGCGAGATCTGCGTCGTTGCGCTGGTACTGGAGATCGACCAGGTGGCGCAGGACGGCATCGCGGCGGTACTGGCCGCCGACGCGGAGCCGGAGGACCGTCGCGCCGTAGTCGACCGGCGCGCCGATGCCGTAGATGCAGCTGACCGAGGCCACCACGATCACGTCGCGCCGTTCGAACAGGGCGTGGGTTGCCGAGTGGCGCAGCCGATCGATCTCGTCGTTGCGTGACGAATCCTTCTCGATATAGGTGTCCGACCGCGGGAGGTAGGCCTCGGGCTGGTAGTAGTCGAAGTAGCTGACGAAGTACTCGACCGCGTTGTCCGGGAAGAAGTCCCGCAGCTCGGCGTACAGCTGCGCGGCGAGGGTCTTGTTGTGGGCGAGCACGAGGGTTGGCCGGTTCACCTTGTCGATGACGGATGCGATCGTGAATGTCTTGCCCGTTCCGGTCGCGCCGAGCAGGACCTGGTGGTTGAGGCCTTTCCGGAGGCCTTCGGTCAGGCGTTCGATGGCCTGGGGCTGGTCGCCGGTGGGCTGGAACGGCGCGTCGAGGCGAAAATCGGGCACGTTCGAAGTTTACCATCGGGTGTCCGGATTCGAACGCGCGTTCGACGCCACGCGGGCGCGACGACGCAGCTCCCCACCCGGACCGATGGCGGGCGCGAACCGGTACCACCCGCCCATATCGACTTCGGACGGCCCTGCGGAGACTGGCACAGCCACCTCGCGGTGGTCGACGGGCTCCCGGCTATCACCGCTTGCCGAGCTCCCGTTCGCAGCTACGGTCCGCGGGCTCGGCGGTCTGGGGTCGTCGAGCCGGCGGAACTGCCAACGAAGCGAATGGGACGGAGGCACAGGCGAGCCCGATGGAGATGGAATACGGCGACGGCGGCCGACGCGGCAAGTTCGTCATCGTCATCGGCGTGCTCCTGGCCCTCATCGCGGGCGCCACATCGTGGTACCTGATCAACCAGGCCCAGCAGTCGGCCGGTCAGGGCTCCCTCCAGAAGGTCTCTGTCGTCGTAGCCACCAAGGACATCGCGGCCCGTATCCCCGTCGTGCCGGACGACGTGGCGCTGCGCGAGATCCCGCTCGACGCCGTCAGCCAGAACGGAACCCTGACCAAGCCCGAGGACGTCGTGGGCAAGGTTCTCGCCGTGCCGGCGCTCATGGGCCAGCCGATCTACAGCAACATGATTCTGTCGGCTGCCGGCGCGGCCGGCTTCTCGATTCTTGGTCCCGACGAGACCGTCGGGCCCGACTCGGAAGCGTGGCGAGCGGTGTCGATCACGATCCCCGACGCCAGGGCGGTTGGCGGCGTGCTGAGCACGGGCCAGACGGTCGACATCTTCATGACATCGACGATCAGCGTCGTGCCCGAGATCGCAGAAGAGGGCCTGTACTACACGGCCGCGTCCACGAAGGTGACGTACCAGGACGTCGTGATCCTGGCCCGAACCGGCGAGATCTACATCATCCGCGTCTCGCTGCGGGTCGGCGAGGAGATCGCCCACCTGATGGCCAGCGGGACGGCCACGTTCTCGGCGGTGCTGCGGCCTGACGAGGACGTCCGGATCCTCGACGTCTCCAGCCTCGGCGCGACGACCAACCGGATCATCGAGCGCTACGGCCTGCCGCTGCCGCAGCTGTACCCGCAGCCGAGCGGCCCGATCAACGAGCCGCCGCCGATCGTCCCGGTCACGCCGGCACCCCAGCCGGAGCCGCAGGCGAGCGCCGCGCCCTAGCCTTTCGAGTCGGCCGCGTCGGCGACCCGCGGCTCAACATCAGGTCTCCAGAGCTCACGGACTCTGGCGCGCGCGGATTCGACTCGCCCGCTGGTGTCGATCGTGCGGGTGGCCCTCGGGGTAAGGCGGGCGACGATATCGCCTTGGGCAGCGATGCGCTGACCCGCGTCGGCGGAGGTGATGCCGCGGCGATCGAGGCGCTCGCGCTGCTCGGCGGGATCACAGGTCACGAGCCAGACCTCGTCGCAGAGCTCGGCCAGGCCGCTCTCGACGAGCTTGATGGCTTCGACAACGACAGCGGGCGCGCCGGCGCGCCGGGCGGCGGCGATCGCCTGGAGGATTCGGGGTCGGACGGCCGGATGGACGATCCGCTCGAGGCGAGCAAGCGCCGCAGGATCTGCGAAGGCGATGCGGCCCAGGGCCTCGCGGTCAAGGCTGCCGTCCGGCTTCATGACCTGCTGTCCGAACTCTCGGGCGACCTGTTCGAGAGCGGGACTCCCCTGCTCCACGACCTCGCGCGCAACGACGTCGGCGTCAACGACCGTGGCGCCGAGCTCGGCCAGCCAGCCCGCGACCGTCGACTTCCCGCACCCGGTCGGGCCCGTGAGGCCGATAACGAGGGTGGGCGATTCGACTCCGCCCGGCGCCTTCGACTCGCCGGCCGCGGCGTTCACGGCGCGCGCTCCTCGAGGACGAGCCAGGCATCCTCGGCGGCCGCCAGGGCGGCCTCGACATCGGCCAGCTCGCTGGTAATCCGCCGCAGCTCGACGAAGTTGGCCTGCACGGCCTGATCGCCCACGGCGAGCTCGAGATGGTTCTTGCGCAGGCCTAGACGCGTGAGCTCCGCGTCCAGCGTTTCGCGCTGGCGGCGGTAGGCGTCTTTCGACAGACGAGCGGCCTTCGGAGCCCTGGTCGACGGTCGAGCGGCAACGGGCGACGCAGCGGGGCTCTCGACCCTGGCTGTCGACCGGCCACGGCTCGATGATCCCGGATGGCTGCCGTTGCCGCCGGCCGGATGACCCTCCGGGATCGCGGCTCGGGCCAGGCCGGCCTCTCGGACAGACCCGCGCTCGACCGGCCGGGTCCCGGGATGGAGCCGCGCGGCTTCGCGCGCGATCGCCCCTTCGACGGTCCAGCCGTCTTTGATCGCCTCGCGCCAGGCTCGATATCCCCCGTCGAACGGTGCGACCAGCCCGTCGTCGACCACCCACAGCCGCTCGCAGATCGTCTCGAGGAACCGGCGGTCGTGGGACACGACGATGATTGTCGCCGGACTCTCGGCCAGAAACGCCTCGATCGCCTCACGCGCGACGACATCCAGGTGGTTGGTCGGCTCGTCGAGGAGGTAGACGTTCGAGGCCATGACGCCGAGCAGCGCGAGCTCGAGCCGCGACCGCTCGCCGCCGGACAGGAGCCGAACCTCGTTGAGGACGTCGTCGCCGCGGAACAGGAACCGGGCGAGATAGCTGCGCGCCTCGCCGTGCGTGACCGGGATCACTTGGAGCAGGGCATCGAGGACGGTCGCCCCGGGGATTGCCGCCGCCCGGAGCTGGGCCAGGTAGCCGAGCTGGACGTTGTTGCCGAAGGCGAGCGTGCCGTCGAGCGGCGGCAGGTCGCCGGCGATCGTTCGGAGGAGGGTCGACTTGCCCGCGCCGTTAGGCCCGACGACGCCGATCCGCTCGCCACGCTGCGCGGCCAGGAACGGTGCCCTGGCGACCGGCTTCGGGCCAGGAAGGTAGCCGACGACCAGGTCCTCGATCCGGATCACGATCTCGCCCGAGCGCGTTGGACCGCGGCCGACGAGGCCCGTGCCCGGGAGCCGAAGCTTTCGCGCACGCCGGGGCGTATCGACCTGCTCCCCCTGCAGCCGCTCCAGCCGGGCTTCGTGCTCGTGCATCTTCGAGTACTTGCGATGGCTCCGGTAGCGCTGGACGAGCTCCTTCTCCCGAGCGATCGCCGCGGCGTGCGACCCGGCGTCCTTCGCCGTGCCCGCATCGCGCTCCTGGCGCTGGCGGTGGTAGGCCGAGTAGTCGCCCCGGAACGCGGTCAGGTGCCGGTCGCGAAGCTCCCAGATCCGGCCGACGGTGCCGTCGAGGAAGGCCCGGTCGTGCGACGCCACGAGCAGCGATCCGGGTCGCCGCCGCAGGTGCTCCTCGAGC
>DASQFM010000118.1:0-7842 GCA_035633135.1 Candidatus Eiseniibacteriota bacterium | reverse complement strand
TGATCGGCGAGGAGGCCGTCCAAACAATGCCGGCGCCCGAGATGGGGGCTGAGGACTTCTCGTATGTCCTCCAGCGCGTGCCGGGCGCGATGGTTTTCCTGGGCGGCCGATCGCCCGATGAGGATCCGGCGAAGTACGCGGACAACCACTCAGATCGAGTGGTCTTCGACGAGCCGGCGATGGCGGTCGGCGCCGCGCTCTACGCGGAAGTCGGCCTGCGACTGTTCACCGATCGAGGCTGACGGCCGAGGCCGGCGCGATCGACCGGGCCGTCAGTCCCGGTCCAGGACCATCGAGAGGCGCTCCTCGCGGGACATCGCCGCGATGCGCGCGGCCTCGCGGGTCAGCGCGACCAGCGTCGACTCGGGGATGACGTCGCCCGGGCGAAAGGTAAGGAAGCGAACCTTCTTTAGCCCCAGGTGGGCGCCCTCGAGGACGCCCTCCGGATCGGCCATGAGCGTGCCGACCTCGAAACCCAGGTGGACGTGGATCGGCTCGGGCGCGACGTAGGCGAAGTACCGGACCCGCCGGCCGACCGGAAGCTCGTAGCCGATGAGTCGCCAGCCCGGCCGCACGCGCTCGATGGCATCCGGCACTGCCCGTCGCACGATGGCGCGAAGTCGTTCGGCCGCATCGCGGATGGCCGGCGGATAGGCCTCCAGGAACGGCTCGGGCGGCAGCGGCTCCATGGCCGCCACTATGGCAGGCGAACCTGCCGGGAATGGTCACGAATCCAGCGTGTGGCCAGGCTCAGCCGTCCGCTGTGTCTCGTCCCGCGAAGCGATCGCCGATCCAGGCCAGCGACGCGGCGGCCGCGGCGGGATCCGTCAGCGTCGAAACGTGGGTCCCGGCGATCCACCAGAGCTGCACCGTGCTGCCCGCCGCGCGGAGGCGGTCGACGCCCGGCCCGATCGTCGACGCGGGGACCTGCTCGTCAGACTCGGCCGCCACGACGAGGATCGGCACGGCCGCTGCCGCATGGCCGGGTGAGTTCGCGACGAGCAGCGCCTGCCACTCCGGGATCTCGAGGTCCAGGATGGGGTGCTCCACTGGCGAGGCGAGCTCCCAGGGGCAGGTCTCGCCGAGCGCCTCCATGATCGCCCGGCCCTCGTCGGTCACGAGCCCGGCAATCGAGACGCCGTAGACCTCGTGCCAGGCGCGCACGGCCAGGAGCGCCTCGAGCCACGAGAACTCCGACGGCTGCGGGCCCACGAGCACCGCCCGCTGGACCGCCTGCAGGTCGATCGGCGGCGAGGCCGCCACCACACCCACGAGATCGAGGTCCGGCGCGTAGCTCGGGCCCAGCTCGGCGGCCCACAGCGCAGCGTGGCCGCCCTGCGAGATCCCGAGCACGGCCGCGCGCGGCCCGGCGCCCGCCTCGGGAAAGTGCTGCACCGCGCGGATGGCATCGAGGACCGACCGGCCTTCGCTCGGCCCGACGAGATAGGGGTGGATGCCCGCCGTCCCGAGGCCCTCGTAGTCGGTTGCGGCGACCACGAACCCCTGCCGCGCAAGGTCGACGATCGTGAGGACGTCCTCGGCGGCGACGCCGGCTCGCGACGGTGCGCAGGCGTCGGCGAGGCCGGTCGTCCCGTGGGCCCACGCCAGAACGGGCAGCCCGTTTCCCGCGCTGCCTCGGCGCCCGCCTCCGGAGCCCACGCTCACGACGGGCGAGACGATCAACCCCGAGACTCCGATCGGAGCGCCGTCGAGCCCGGTCGAGCGGTACAGGACGGCCCAGGCGCGGATCCCGGCCGGCGCCTCGAGCTCCACGGCATCGATCAGCGACCCGGGCGGCCCATCGAGGTTCGCCGCTTCCGTCTCGTAGAAGGCAAGCGGCGGGACGGCCGGGTGCCGCGCCGATGATTCAGTCGTCATCGCCGGCAAGCGTAGGCCGCGTGGGCGCCGCCCGCCCTGCGCGTGAAGTCGGGCTAACGGCTTGCAGTGCGCGACGCTTCGATGGCACCCGCTGCTAGGATCGCCGGGCGCCGGTGGCCAATGTCCGCCGGTGAGCCGGAGGCGACGACGCTGTCAATCGAACCCGCGGCGCTTGCAGCCGCGTCACCATCCCTCGGGCTCGAGCGCTCACCTCGATCCATCACCGCGGCGGCCGAACTCGTGATCGAGATCGCCGTCGCGACGGCCGGTGAAGCGGACCTCGACCAGATCCTCCACACCGCGCTCGACCGGCTCCAGGCGATGTTGCCGTTCACGGGCGGTTCGATCGCCCTGGTCGAGGCCGACGAGCTCGTCGTTCGCGCCGCGATCGGGCCCTTCGCCGCGGGTGCGCTTGGCCAGCGCCTCCGTCGTGGGGTCGGGCGGAGCTGGCGCGTGCTCGAGTCGCTCGAGCCGACGCTCCTCCGCGACATCGAGGCAGAGGGTGGCATCGTCCGCAACCCCGCTGCTGCGGGGCACCTGCGAGCCTGGCTGGCTGTGCCGCTGGTCCGCGGCGGCGAGGCAATCGGGCTGCTCGAGGTCGACTCGACCGAGCCGAACGCCTTCGACGAAGCCGACGTCCCGCTGATGGAGACGGTCGCGCGGGCGCTGAGCGGCCCCGTCGAGCTCGCGTCGCTGTACGCGAGGCTGGCGGCCCGGGAGCGACAGCAGGCGGCCGTTGCGGAGCTCGGCCGAGTGGCGCTCGAAACGCACGATCTCGAAGCCGTCCTTGCGAAGGCGGTCGAGCTTCTCGCGCAAACGCTCGAGGTGGACCACACGGCGGTCTACGAGGTTGGGGCCGACCGGCATTCCCTGCGGATGATCGCGGCGCACGGTCTCGTCGTTCCGCTCACCCACGACATCGTTGTCTCGCCCGGCACGGCCTCGCAGGCTGGCTACACGCTCGAAGCCGGCGGGCCCGTCGTCCTCCGTGACGTCGCAACCGAGGAGCGGTTCGTGCTCTCCCAGCAAGTCCGCGACCTCGGCGTCGTGAGCGGCATGAGCACGCCGATCGCCGGCGACGCGCACCCGTTCGGGGTGCTGAGCGCGCATACGTCGAGGCCCCGCGAGTTCACCCCCGACGATGTCAACTTCCTTGTTGCTGTTGCCAACATCGCAGCCGCCGCCGCGCAGAGGGCCCGTCAGTCAGAGGTCGAGCGACGGGCGCAGGCGCTGCGCGACGCCTTCATCGGCGTGATCTCCCATGAGCTCCGAACGCCGATCACCACGATCTACGGCAGCAGCAAGGTGCTCCGCCGCCGCCTCGGCCACCTGGACCCGGAAGCGCTGGTCCAGATCGTCGACGACATCGAGGCCGAGACGGATCGCCTGCAGCGCCTCGTCGAGGACCTGCTGGTCCTGAGTCGGGCCGAAGGCGGCGCCGTTGAGGTCGCCAGCGAACCGATCCTGGTCGGACGGATCGTCGAGCGCGCGGTCACCGCCGAGCGCGAGCGCTGGCCGAGCCACCGCTTCGAGCTCGAGGTCGAACCGAACCTGCCCACGGCAGCCGGCGAGGACACGTATGTCGAGCAGGTCGTGCGGAACCTCCTCACGAATGCCGCCAAATACGGCGGGTCCGGGTCGACGGTCCGCGTGGAGGTGACGGCCGAGGCCGGGCAGGTCGCAGTCCGCGTGCTCGATGAAGGGCCCGGCGTCGATCCTGCCGAGATCGAGAAGCTCTTCGAGGTCTTCTACCGCTCGCCGGACGCGCCTCAGCGGGCCTCGGGGTCGGGCATTGGTCTCTTCGTGTGCCGCGAGCTGGTCCACGCGATGCGCGGGCGAACCTGGGGCCGCAACCGCGAGGTGAAGGGCGCCGAGTTCGGATTCAGCCTCCCGGCCTTCGTACCCGACGACGATGGCCCCGTGGAGGTCGCGCCCCGATCCTGAGTCGGTCTCGGCCACGCCGACTGGGAGACACCTGTTACGGCGCGCGTCGTCGGTCGCGGCTGGTTGTCTCTGCCCGCCCCGCACCATCCTCGCGGCGAGGCGTTCGCCTCGAGGTAGGTGAGGGAAAGCCACCATGGGAATCATCGCTTGGCTCGTCGTCGGCGCGATCGCTGGCTGGCTCGCCGGGATGCTCGTCAAGGGTGACGAGAGCCTCGGCGTGATCGGCCACATCGTGCTCGGCATCGTCGGCGCGATCGTCGGCGGCTTCATCGCCGGACTGGTGACCGGTGGCGACTACATCACCGGGATCAACATCACGACGATCGTCGTCGCGACCATCGGTGCCGTCATCGCCGTGATCGGCTACAACGCCATCCGCGGCAGGGCCCGCACGGGACGCGGCCCCGTCTGAACCGCGCGGGGCTCCGGCCCCGTCTGAACCCGCGCGGGGCTCCGGCCCCGTCTGAACCACGGCTGCACCAGGACGCCCGGCGCTGCGACCCGCAAGGCCGGGCGTTCTAGATTCCTGGGGAGCGACTGGGCTGGCGCCCGCCGTCGCTCGGCCAATCCGGTCGCCGATGCGCGTCCGGCATCAACTCGTGGCGGCGCGTCCTATCTGATGCTCCGCGAGCATCGATTTCCCGTCTGTCGTCGCGGGCGATGGGCGTCCAGCATCAATCCCACGCCGACGTGTCCGAGTGATGCTCCGCGAGCATCGATTTCTCGTGTGGGGTCGCGAGCGATGCGCCGGCCGCATCGTTCACCACGATTCAACGGATGACGTGGGGTCAGGCGACCTTCACCGGCGGTTTCCGTTCGCCGGTGCGGGAAATCGATGCGTCTCGCGCATCACGCATTCGTTCGGGCGCGAAATCGATGTCCGCCGCCCATCGCCCGACACGGATTGCGGCCTGTCGATTGGGCGCCGACGCTCCGCAGTCGCTATCGTCCCGACGTGACCGATCCGACCGCGAGCCCCGCCCAACGATCCCCGCTGGTCAACGTCGCCGAGCGGTCGGCCGCTCCGACCGGCGGCGCCGCCGAACGATCACCGCTGGTCGACGTCGCCGAGCGACTGGCGGCGTTGGCGCAGCGCCGCGATCTTGACCGCTGGCTGCTGGATGACGCGGCGCGCCGAACGCGCCAGCTGCGGGACCACCTCGCCGGCCACGTCCTCCCCCGCGCTCGAAGCCTCGACGCGCCGCTGCTCGTGCTCGTCGTCGGGCCGACCGGGGCGGGGAAGTCGAGCCTCCTGAACGCGCTCGCCGGCGCCGCCGTGAGCCCCTCGGGCGTGATCCGGCCGACGACCCGCGAGCTGGTGGTGCTGACCCGACCGGGCGACGCCGATTCCCTGCAAGCCGGCGGCACCTCGCTGGCGGCGCTCGCAGGTGACCGCCTTCGGCTCGTCGAGTCGCCAAGCCTGGCCGAGGGAATCGCGCTCGTCGACTCGCCGGACGTCGATTCGATCGAGCATGCCAATCGCGAGCTGACCGACCGTCTCGTCGAGGCGGCCGACCTCGCGATCTTCGTCACGACGGCGACCCGCTACGCCGACCGGGTGCCGTGGGAGGTCCTGCGACGGGCCCGCGATCGGGGCCTGCCGCTGGTCGTCGTCGTCAATCGCATGCCCACCGACGGCGCCGACCAGTCGATGGTCCTGGGCGACATCGAGCGCCTGCTGGCGGATAACGGCATCCAGCGCGAGAACCTCGAGCTGGTGTCTATCCCCGAAGGCGCGCTCGATCCGGAGATCGATGCCCTGGCGGCGAGCGCCGTCGAGCCGGTTCGTGCGCGGATCGACGCCCTCGGCGCGCATCGGGACGCTCGGCGGGCACTCGCTGCCCGCGCCTTGGCGGGCAGCCTGGTGGGACTGGCGCCGCTCGTCGAGCGGGTCGCGGACGATGTCGAACACGAAGCGATCGAGGCCGACGCCCTGCGGCGGTCCGCGAGCCACGCCTTCCAGACCGAGCTCACGGCGCTGCGCGAGCAGCTCGCGAGCGGCACCTTCCTGCGCGCCGAGGCCCTTCGCCAGTGGCAGGCATTCGTGGGCGCCGACGAGATCACCCGCTTCTTCTCGAGCGGGATCGGCAAGCTGCGGGGCACGATCTCGGCCCTGATCCGAGGCACGCCCCGGGCCCCGGTGGCCGAGGTGCGCGAGGACACGCTCGCCGATCTCCTCGCGCTCTCGCGGACCCATGCCGGCGAGGCGGCGCGCCGGACGGCCACGGCGTGGAGCGACGAGGCTTCGACGCGGGACCTCATGGCCGACGACCCCACCCTGTGGTCCACCTCGCCCGGCTTCGAGGCCGCCCTCCGGACTCGGCTCGAGGAGTGGATCACCGGCATTGCCGACGACGTCCAGCGGACCGGCGGCCCGAAGCGGCTGCTGGCCCGGGGTGCGTCGGTGGGCGTGAACGCGGCCGGGATCGGCGTCATGCTGGCGACCTTCGCCCATACGGGCGGACTGACTGGCACGGAGGTCGGCGTGGCCGCAGCGACGGGCTTCCTCAACCAGAAGCTGCTCGAGGCGCTGTTCGGCGAGGCGGCCCTGGTCGAGATGATCCAGCGCGCCCGGGCCAACCTCGCCGCCGCGATCTCAGCCTCGTTCGATGAAGAGCTCGCCCGTTACGAGCGCCTCGTGCCCGAGGGCGATTCGCTGCGGGAGCTCGCCGTCGAGCTAAGGGCCGCCGCGAAGGACGTCACCGAGCTCCAGCCGCCGGACGCCTTCGAGGCTGACCCACGCGGCCCCCGCCACGCGGCCCCCGCGCCCGAGCCGGCCCCCGCGCCCGACGCCCCCGCCCAGTGACCGACATCGTCGCGGCCCTCGATGCGCTGTCGGCGGGCATTGCTGCCGCGCGCGCCCTCGACCTCGACGTCGAGCCCGCTGAGCTCGTCCACAAGGAGGCGACGGAGCGGCTCGGCATCGCGCCGGATACCTACGTCCTCGCGCTCGTCGGCGGCACCGGCGTCGGGAAGTCGACATTGCTCAACGCGCTTGCCGGCGAGACCGTCAGCCCGGCCAGCGCCCGACGTCCCACGACCGGCCGACCCGTTGCCTGGGCATCGACCGACACGGTGGACGACCTGCGGCCCCTGCTCGAGCACCTCGACGTCGAGTCCGTTCGCACGCACCAACAGGCCGGTCTCGGGCGGGTGGTCGTGCTCGACCTTCCCGACGTCGACTCGCTCGATGAGACCCATCGATCGGCCGTCGAGGGGATCCTGCCGAAGGTCGACGTCGTGGCGTGGGTGACGGACCCCGAGAAGTACGCGGACGCGGTCCTCCACGACGACTTCCTGCGGACTTGGATGGGCCGGCTCGATCGCCAGATCGTGATCCTCAACAAGACCGACCGGCTCGGTCCCGTCGCGGTGCGCAGCGTGGCCGCCGACCTCGCCCACGTCCTCAAGCGCGAGCTGCCGGCCATCCACGGGAAGCCGCCGCCGGTGGTCCGGGCGGCAGCGATCCAGGGTGAGGCCGGCGTCAGCGAGCTCCGAAGCTGGCTTGCGCAGGCCGCCGACGCGAAGACCGTGGTGGCGGATCGGTTGGTCGCCTCGGCGCGTGCCGCCCTCGCGGCGCTGGCGGCGCTGGCCGGTGTCACCGTCGCGGGCGCAGCCCCGCTCGTGAACGACACCGAGCGCGCCATCGCAATCGATCGTGGCGTCTTTGAGGTGCTGCGGGTCGTCGACCTGTCGGGCGCCCAGCGACAGGCCGTGGCAGCGACCCGCGCCCAGGCAAGGTGGCGGGGGACCGGACCGATCGGGCTCGTCACCTCGGTCGCGTATCGCCTCGCCGGGCGGGAGCGACGTTCGGCGGATCCCGGGGGCTACCTCCGAACCTGGCGGACTCGCGGGACCCTGACTCGAGCCGCCGATGCTGTCCGCAAGACGATCAGCGACGCCATGCCGAACGTCGCCCCGGGGCTCCGGGCGCGATTCGCGGCCGCGACCGAGGCCGGAACGCTCGAACGGCGGCTCGAAACGGCGCTCGATCGGGTCGTGGCGCGCCAGCCCGACCTG
>DASQFM010000117.1:0-2689 GCA_035633135.1 Candidatus Eiseniibacteriota bacterium | reverse complement strand
GCAGAGACAGTGAAATCGACCCGGCTGTCGTTGGTCGGGATGGTCGTGACCCAGTCGGGCCAGAGGGTGATCGAAACGTCGCCCAGGTCTTCGAGCAGCGCGCGGGCCTCCGCCAGGCCGAGGCCGCGGATCTCGGCCCTCGCGGCCGCCTCGTCGACCTCCCGGACCTGGGTCGCGCGGGCCGTGACCGGGAAGCTGATGGTGGTGCCCGCCACGACGGGCACCCCGACCTTGATGTCGATGGTGTCGGCGACCAGTCGCCAGCCGCTCTGCAGGCGAGCCCGAAGGCGCGCTTCGGCCAGGCCCTGGACCGGCGCGGGGTCGACGCCGAGCACCGTGCCCTGGCCGGTCAGGCCCAGCGTGAACTCCTTGACCTCGGTGTCGACAAGCGTGGCCGGGTCGACGGACGGCGTCGCCGTCCCGAGGAGCCGGGTCTCGGCGAAGACCGTCGTCCCCTGCGGTACCCCGCTGCCCTCGGCGACCTTGGCATCGAACGCCGCGCGGAGGGCGTCGTTGAGCGTTGCCAGCGCGCCGTCGATGTCCGCCTGGCTGATGAGGGTCGCCTCCTCGTGGACGCCGCCCGTGGTTGCTTCCGGGTTGGTGACCCTGGTGATGTTCTTGTTCTCGCCCTGCGGCAGGACCGTGATCGTGGTTGCCGGGACGTTGCCGCTCGGTCCCAGCTCGAGCGCCTCGATTCCGACGGACGCGGTCGAGGGCACGATCACCGCGTCGGGGAACGTCACCTCGGCCGGCGGCATCACGGCATCGGCGACGGTCCTGAAGCCGATCCCGCCGGCGGTCTGGACCACTGCCCCGGCCTTGATCGTGTTGGTGTTGCCGGTGTCGAAGCTCGAGAACGTCACCTTGCCGGTCGCCATGGCCTCGCTCACCTTGACCCCGGTGGCCGGGAACGTCTGGGAGGCTTCCACGTCGATCGTGAACGTCTGGGCCGGGATCGTGAGCCCGGAGGGGTCGGGCGAGGCGATGCCCGGCTGCGCCGAGACGACGAGCGACAGCGGTCCGAGCCGGTCCGAACGCGGGGCGAGGGAGATGCTTGCCGACGGCAACGTCGAGTAGGCGACGGCACCGCCGACGAGCAGCAGGAGCGCGAAGATCGACAGCGCTCCGACGGCGAATCGCGTGGAAATGGCCGCTCGCGGCCGCCCGACGATCGGGACTTTCGGCCTATCGCGGGGCACGAGCGGGAACGGGCGCGTGGCCGTCTCATCGGCGCCCGCACCGGGTGGGACCCCGGGGGTGCGCGTCCCCGGAGCCGCCCGCGGCAGGGTCAGATCCCCGTACGCAACCCCGGCCACGGCGCCCTGCGCGGCCAGCCGCTCCATCGGCGTCGCGCTCTCGACCTCGTCACGACCCTCGAACGCCGCGACCGACGGGTGGACCGTCAGACCGGCGGCCCCGGCCAGCGCGCGCGCCGATGGGTCCGCGGCGACGATCTCGATGTGCTTGCCGTGCTCCTTGGCCTCGCGGGCCAGCAGGCGGAAGTTGATCCGCGAGGTGGCGACGTGGGAGCCGTACGGCAGGACGAGGGCCAGCCGATCGCCGGTGGCGCGGCGCACGCGCGCCGCCGCGGAGGTGATCTCGTCGTCGACGTCGAGATAGATGACCGGGGTTTCGGACTTGCCGGAGCTCGGGGTCAGCGCCGGGCTCGGGGCCGGCGCCGGGCTCGGGGCAGGGCTCGGGGCCGCCGCCGGGCTCGGGGCCGCCAAGCCCGGGAGAATCGCATCCGGGCTCGGGAGAATCGAATCCGGCGGGCTCGGGAGGATCGCATCCGGGCTCGGGAGAGTCGAATCCGGGCTCGGCCGGGCGCCATTCGGGTCGGGAATCGCCGCCGAGGACGGGATCGTGGCGGCATTCGGGCTCGGTGTCTCGGCGGCCGCCGCGCTCAGATCGTCCGGGGTCATCGGCTCGCTTGCGGCGTCCGCGGAATCGCGGATCCTCGGGTTGCGGGGGCCGCCGCCACGGATGCTCGGCTCGCGCCGGTTCGGCTCCCTCGTGCCGTCCGCGCCCATCGGCTCGTCGCTCACGCGCGCATCGTGCGGACGACCCGGCGCAGGGATCCCTCGAGCACGCCGGCCGGGGTGCCGAGCTCGATCGCCTGGAATGCCAGGCCCATCGGCGTGACGTCCTGCTGGTCCGCGAGCAGATGGGTCTCGTCGCGGATCGAGCCGATCTGGTCCGGTGAGAGGATCGACACCTCGGGCGGCCGGGCGAACGGCAGGCGCCTGGAGAACGACTCGGCCGCGAGCGCATCGCGGATTTCCGGCAGGCGCGAGCCACCGCCGCAGAGATAGATCCGGCCAGGCAGCAGGTCGCCGCCGCTGAGCTCTTCGAGCACCAGCTCCACCCCGGCGGCCCAGACGGCCACGTCGTCGGCCACGATCCGGCGGACCGCCTCCGTGCGCTCCGCCGCGATCCCGCGGGCGTAGTCCACCTTGAGGGCCTCTGCGATGGGGAACGGCAGGTCGAGCCGATCGGCGATCGACTTCGTGAAGGCCCGGCCACCGAGGGCGAACATCCGGGTCCCCTCGATCCCGCCCTGGCGGACCAGGGCGACGTCGGTCGTGCCGCCACCGACATCGACGAACAGCGCCCCGGCCTGGCGGACCTGCTCGCTGTCGAGCACGCGCGCGACGGCGTATGGCTCGGCAACGACCGCGATCAGCTCGAG
>DASQFM010000116.1:0-13045 GCA_035633135.1 Candidatus Eiseniibacteriota bacterium | reverse complement strand
GCTCCTCGACGCGCCGCGCGCCGTCCTCGAAAGCGGGCCACTCCGTCGCCTGGCTCCACAGCAGGATCCCGAGCCGCATGTCGTTCATCCGCGGAGGATCGCACCAATCGTCATGTTCTATCGACTGCGAGGGGGAGAAAGCCTTCGCAGTCGGGCGCGAGCTCAGCGGCGTACAGCCTCATGAACGCTGCGTGGGCCTCTCGCAGCTCGTACTCGACCGCCCGCAGGTGCGCGGAGCGCTCGGTCTCCGGAATATCAGTCGCGGGCTCGCAATGGGCGTGCATGACGCGCCGCGAGCCCGCGAGATCGTGCATGTGGAACGCGAGTCGCCAGCGACCACGACGTCGAGGTATTCGTAGGTGTATTTCTCGAGCTCCCATCGGTCTGGCCCTGCTCGCGGCGCTAGGTTCCGAGGCCGGTCTCCGCAGGCCAGTCACGTAGTTGGTTTTGCGACCAACTTAGAGTGGAGGCATTGCGTTTATTGCGTTTTGGTGGTAGCCTGGCGTGCATGGTGGATCTCATTCGAACCGGGCAGGCGGCAAAAGTCCTCGGCACTTCCAGGCAGCACATCGTGAATCTGGTGGAGCGAGGCCTCGTTACGCGGCATGGCAAAGGAGCGCATCGATGGGTGGATCGCGCCGAAGTCGAAGCGCTCGTTGGGCGGCCCGGCTCACGGGATGAGCGACAGAGCCTTTGGCTCCATCGCGCTGTCGCGGGACGAATTGCTGTCGATCCGTCGCGCTCGCTCGAGCGCGCTCGACGGAATCTCCGCCGGATCGCTCGGGCCCACAGAAATCCGTCGCCGTGGGTAACCGAGTGGTCCCGAATCCTTGCGGATGGTCCCGAGGAGGCGATGCGGGCTCTGACTTCTGAGACGCCAAATGCGGCTGAACTCCGCCAGAACTCACCATTTGCCGGCGTCCTGCACGAGTCAGAGCGACGTAAGGCTCTCGAGGCGTTTCGACAAGCCGACCAGGCGCTTCGGCGTTGAATCGCGAGCAGCTGGACCATGTCGTGCGGGCGGTCACCGAGGTGGTGCCCGGAGAGGATGTCCTGATCATCGGAAGCCAAGCGGTGCTCGCCCAGGTCGACGAGTCAGACCTACCGACTGAAGCCACGCGTTCGATTGAGGCGGACATCGCATTCTTTGACGATCCGGACGATTCGAAGGCGGACAAGGTCGATGGCGCTATCGGCGAACTCTCCAAGTTCCACCAGACCTTTGGGTATTACGGCCAAGGGGTGAGCGTCGGCACCGCGACGCTGCCCGCGCAGTGGCGTGACCGCCTCGTCAGGCTGGAGCCGACCTCGGCATGGTCGCCCGTGTGGTGTCTCGAGATTCACGACTGCGTGGTCTCCAAGCTCGTCGCAAATCGGCAGAAGGATCGTGAGTACGCTGCCGCCCTCCTCGCAGGTGGAATCGTGACGGGTGAGACCCTTTCCGGCCGGGTCGACGAGCTCCCGGACTCGGTCCCAACCGCGAAGCGCGAACTCATTCGGGCGTGGATTGCCCGCGAAGCCGCTGAAGCTAGCTAGATCCCGACCGGCTCGCGGACGAGCACGACTGTGGTGCGCCTCTCGACCCACTCGCCGTAGATCACGAGCAGCTTGTTGAGCTTCGTGTCGACGCCCACGCGGGCGCGGACCTGCTCGTTCTCGTACGGGAACACGATCTCGCGGATCCGCACGAGGGCGGCATCGAGGTCCTTCACGAGCTTCTGGCTGCCCACGACGAGGATCACCCGGCCGGCGCCTCCGGCGTACGCGGCAGTCTGATTCCCGGTGGCTGAGGCGACGACCAACGCGCCGTCCTCGGTGATCGCCGCGACGCTGCCGAGCTCGTAGTCGGGCGCCGCGCCGAGCTTGCGCATCTCGCGACCCTGGGTCTTCCGGTCCATCGCGTACAGCTTCGGCCGGATCGCGTCGTAGCGGCCCGACTCCATCAGTTCCTTGAAGAGCCCGAGCTCTTCGATCGTCTTCGACTTGCCCGAGTGGACCTCGGCGCCCTCGGGGACCATCCCAATGACCAGGTCACGGGCCTCCGCGGCGCTGTCGACGACGATCGCCTCGATGTTGTTCGAACGAAGCTTCTCGGCAACGCGCTCGAGCGGGTCGGCCGGGACGAACGCGGCTGACGACGGCACGGGGGGCGCCGACACGGCGGTGGTCGGCGCCTTCGCGGTCGCGGCGCGGGTCGATGGATTAGTTGTCATTGCAACAATCTACACCATGAAGGCAAGCGCGGTCCGCGGTCGAAGGGCACAATCCACCCCGACGTGACGACCGTACGACCGATGACCGAGGCCGATCGCGAGCCCGGTTTCCGGGCCTTCGTGGACGCCTACGGCGGCGGCCCCAAGCTCTTCGAATCGGCGATGGAAGTTCCGCTCGCCAACCGCTGGGTGGCCGACGATGACGGCCGGATCGTCGGGATCATGCGGGGGCTGCCGTTCGAGCAGGCCTTCGGTGGACGGTTCGTCCCCTCGATCGGCGTGGCCGCAGTCGCCGTCGCCCTCGATGCCCGCAGCCGCGGTGTCGGGCGCGAGCTGATGATGGGCTTCCTGCGGGCCCAGCGCGAGGCCCGGATGGCCCTGTCGGTGCTGTACTTCAGCACCTCGGCTCCGTACCGCGGCGTCGGCTACGAGATCGCCGGCCATCGCATCCGCTACGCGCTGCCGCTCGACTACCTGCCGCGCAAGCAGGAGCTGCCGGTCGAGGCCTGGGGCGAGGACGACCTCCCCGCGGTGAACGCCTCGCTGCGACGCTTCGCCCTCACCCAGAACGGGCTGATCGCGCGACCCGACTGGTGGTGGCAGACCCGCGTCTTCAAGCCCCTCGACGACGACCAATACCTGTATCGCTTCCTCGTGCGACAGGGTGGGGAGGTCCGCGGCGCGCTGATCTACACGATCGAGAAAGGACCCCGAGAGGACCTGCCGGTCGCCTGGGTTCGTGAGTCGGAGGCCCTCGAGGTCGTCGCCCGCGACCTGTTCTGGGAGACGCCCGAGGCGGGTCGATCGCTCCTCGCCTTCGCCGCCGGCCAGCGCGCGATGGGCACCGACCTCGCCTGGACCGGCCCGGCGCACGACCCGCTGGCGCTCCTCATCCCTGAGCACGCGCCGCGCTTCACCAGCGGCTACCGCTGGATGGGTCGAGTGGTACACGTCGCGGCGGCACTCGAGGCCCGCGGCTATCCCGCGTTCCTCGACGCCACGGTCGAGCTGGCGGTCGAGGACCCCTGGCTCCCCGAGAACGCCGGCGTCTATCGATTCCGCTTCGCCGATGGCCGGGCGACGGTCGAGGGGCCGGCCGCGACGGCCGCGAACGGGGCCGGCCCGATCGCCACCGTCACCGTCGGCGGCCTGGCCAGCCTCTTCACGAGCTACGCGACGACCGCCACGCTCGTCGCCACTGGCCTCCTCCGCGATGCCGACGCCGCCACGATGGCCACGCTCGACCAGGCGTTCGCCGGCCCGTCGCCCTGGATGCTCGACTTCTTCTAAGAGTCGGGCAGCCCTTCGACCCCGCGCTCGATGTCCCCGAGCATCTCCTCGATGTCGCCGGTCGGGAACGAATGGCCCGCGGCCTTCCGAATCGCACCGAGCTTCGGAGCGCGATCGGGATCGCTTTCAACCTCGGTTTCAAAGCCGGCGACCGGGATCCCGTGACGATGCAGGTCCTCGTCGAAGGTGTAGATCGGGACTGCGCCCGCCGCCCGTGCGGCGGCGGCGATCAACGCGTCAGGGATTGGACTGCGGGGCAATGCTCTGGCGCGAACGAGCGCCGCGAGAGCGTCGGCATTCGATAGGCCGAGAAGGACGACGTTCTCGCGGGAGAGGAGCTCGATTAGCGTTTCGAGGACGTCCGCCCGCTCGATCCCGTACTGCGTTCGGAGGACGTGGGCCGTTTCGACCAGCACGACGAGGGACAAACCGAGCTGTACGCCGCCGTCAATGAGCTTCGCGGCCCGGCGTGCCTCGGCCTCGGGCGTCCCCACGAGGTACCGGACGACGACGGACGTGTCGACGCCGATCATCGGGTGGGGCGATCCGGATCAGGCGCCTCCCACGCCGCATCGCGCAGCGCTCGCCACCTTTCGTCTGCGGGTCGACGCCCCACCTTGTCGCGGAGCGACCCGGCGAGTGACCGCCGATGCGGCGCCGGAACGAACTCGATGACGACGCAGCCGTCCTCGATCCGCTGAACCGCCTGATCGCCGGCGTAGACGCCCAGCTCCTCTCGGATCGCCTTCTCGATCGTCACCTGACCTCGCTCTCCGACCTTGCTTGTCAATGCATATCTCGCACAAGAATGCGTATCAGTGCGGTACAGTATGCGTCATGCCTCGCGATCAGACAATGGGAGATCACATTTCCCGCTGCGCGGCGAGGAGCCCGGCACGGCGGACGATCGCCGTCAGCAGTCCCGACTCGAAGGCGCCGAGGAGGAGTCCCTCGCTGAACCGGTCGCCTCGGATGAGGAGCGTGAGCAGGCGCCAGCTGGTCGGGCGTCGCCTGCGAGACGAGGTCGATGTCGTGCTCGAACGCCTTCGCTTCGGCGGTCAAGCCCCAGGCCATCCAGTCGATCGTCGGCCGAACCCAGCCGTGCGTGGCCGCGGCCTCGTGGGACGCGCTCGCCTCCGGTCCAAACTCCACGTACGGCATCGTCCAGACGCCGGGCGTCCGCTCGACCGAGTTGACCCACGTGCCGAAGGTGAAGCCCGGCCGTTCGAAGATCGGCAGAAAGTCCGCGAGGCCGCGAAGGTGACGGGCGAGCTCGAGATCAGCCATTCGTCGTCGAGTCTCGCAGAGACCCGGCCGCTAGCTGACTCCAATCAGGCCGCCGAGTGTGGGTCAAACGCGGGCGGACAGGGTGAGGCGCCGAGTGGAGCCTTTCGGTCTCGCTCGGCGCCCTGGAACGGCCGATCCCGGAAAGGCCCGGGAAGGTCCTTTACGGGCCTTTGAAGGAGAAGCGTGACAGCCAGTCGAGAGCCTCGGACTTGAGCTGGCTCTCCGCGGGCATTGCCGTCCCTCGGTAGACCGGCCACACGTAGATCGCGTAGCCGCGGCCGCCATGCGCGACCAGCGTCTGGACCGTAACCCATGCGCCGGCGTAATCGAACTGGTCGCAGCGCTGGACACCGACGCGTGCCGGCTCACCGCCAACGTGGACCGTCTCGAACTGGCCCTGCGGTTGGAAGCAGGCCATCTCGCGCTGGTTCGCCGCGTCATGCGTGGCCGCCCAGGCATCGAAGGTCATTCCGGTCGGGATCGGCTGGCTGGCGAGATACACGTACAGCGGCGTCCCGTTGCTTGGATCGAGCCGTTCGTAGTAGTCGACACCGGAGCCGCTGTTCGCGTCGAAGAACTCGCCCTGCCCCCACGTGCCCGGGCGCTCGGCGAACGTCCATTGGCCCGCGGGCAGGACCACGGTGTAGCCATGCCGCGCCGAGGTGAACGGCGTCCCCGATGGCCCGCCGACGCTGAAGCCGCCGTTGCGCGACGCGTACGTCACCACAACGACCGCGAGGACCGCGGCGAGGCCCGCCGCAGGCAGGATCAGGCGTTGCATTCGTTCACTCCCTGGAAGCCAGCGAGGCTTCCGCTGCTGGATGTCGTCGAGTTGATCGATCGTCTGGCGGACGACGCGGTCCGGGAGCCGGCTCGGACCCTCCGCCAGCCAGTCCTCGAGGACGCGGTCGACGTCGAGCTGCCGGTTCATGCGCTGCCTCCGCTGGCGATCGTTCGCGCATCGGCTTCGATGGCCGCGCGCATCAGCTGTTTGGCGTAGTGGAGCCGCGATCGGACGGTCCCGGGCGTGAGGCCCAGGGCTTCGCCGATCTCGGCGCCGGAAAGGCCGAGATAGTGATGCAGGACGAGAACCGCCCGCTGCTCGCCCGAGAGCCGGCGGAACGCCCGCTCGAGCTCGTCCCGTCGGTCGACGCTCAGCTGCGCGTCGTCCGTGACGGGGATCTCGAGCGGAACGACCCGGAGTCCGGGCTGCCAGCGTTTCGTATGCCGGATCTCGGCATAGCAGGCGTTGACGAGAAGCCGATAGAGCCACGCCTCCAGGCGACCGTCGTCGCGCAGGGTCGGCAGCTCTCGCCAGGCAATCAGGAAGGTCTGCTGGACGGCGTCCTCAGCTCGCGATGCGTCGCGCAGGATCCGGTACGCAACGGAATAGAGCCGATCGCCCACCTGGAGGACGAGCGTCGTGAACGCTTCCTTGTCCCCCCGCTTCGCGCGATCGATGAGGTCGTCGGCCATCGGGCCTCCCCCGTGGCGCGGATGCAGATGCACCGCGTCTGCCCCATATGAGTATCGACCTCACCCAGTTGCTCAATCTTCGTCCGCGCCGCGACGCCGGGGTCGGCTCGTGACGCCCGGCAACCCGAACGCCCGCCGGAACAGCTCGGCGTTCACCTCGGGGACGGGTTCGACTCCGATCTGCGCATGAGGCGTGCCCCGGGGTCGTTGGCGGGCGTGGGCCGATACGTTCGGGCAGTCGTCCCAGCGGGCCCGCGGCCGCGTTCAATTGGGTCGAAGCCAGCGGCCCACTCGCGGAAGCACGAGTAGTCCGAGTCCGGCGAGCCAAGGTGCCGCGAGGACCAGCATCAGGTTCGCTTCTGCAACGATGAGGACTGCGAAGTACGCAAGGCAAGCCGCGAAACCGGCGATCGCGACCAGGTACCACAAAGTCTCGAAGCGGACTCGGAGGCGATTGCCGATCGGTCTCACCACCAAGCCGGCGAAGGCAACGAGGACGAAGCTCATGTAAGCCAACATCACAAGCAAGAATGAACCGAGATCCCAGTCATGACGATTGAATCCGTGCGCCACGATCCCGAACCACCCTTCGGCGGTCGGATCTGCTCCGAGGAGTGAGATGACTGCGACGATTGGAGCAGCGGCAAGGAAGGCAGCCACTGGTTCGTAGCCGCCGTCTCGTTCAGACGCAGTCGGCGGCTCGAATCGCAAGACAATGTCACGATCAGCGGCATCTGACGCCTGCGAAGCGATGGCCTCCCTGAGTTCACGGAGGATTGCCGTAGCGTCGATCGATTCCGCGGGAAAGTTCCACTCACGACGCCAAAGGTGTCGATGGCGTCTTGTGCGTACACCAAGCGACCTCGCTCGAACCCGAACCCACTCGCCGCGCCTCGCGGTTGTCAGCTCGAACTTGGTGCTTTGTGGATCGGCACTCCGTGCCACGATGCGCCCGCCGCGAAGTGAAGCGAGACGCCGGAGGCGATCCTGGAGGTGACCCGCCGACGGAGCCTCGACCCACGGTTCAGGTTGATCAGCGATGAGCGTCGTCTGACTTTGCTGCGCCACATCCAGCCTTGTTGCTGCGCCAGTACAGGACGACTCGATGTCGGGCTCCGACCCCTCCGGGTAAAGAGGGGACAGCTCAGCCGGAATGATGACGCCTCTTCGAGCCGGTCGTTTCAGATTTCGTCAAGGCTGATCTCGGTTCAGAATGTACTGATTGACCGATTGGGTCGACAGGACCTCGCGGTGATCAGATCGTCCACAGGAGCCGCGATTGGCTCTCCGAGCTTCTTCACTGGTTCCACCCGCCGATATTTGATCTCGAACTCGGGAATCGGGTTCGTGGACACGAAGCGTTCGAATGCCGGTACCGCGACCCGGTATATCCGATCCGAGACCCCGAGAGGCGGTCGTCGCGGGGGCAGGTACTACACCTGATCGCCGAACCACGCCTCCAGGCGGTCCTGCTCGAACGCCCGCTTCGCCGCGTAGTGCTGGGGCGACGGGTCGGTCAGGCGGACCGCCGGTGGGTCGGCCAGGAAGCCGCCGGTGACCATGGCCGCCATCCCGCCGCCGGTCTCGAGGAAGCACGCTCCGTCGCCGGCGAACGTCTCGGTCGGCGTGACGCCGCGGAATGTCGCGGCGATGCGCGCGGCGACGACCTCACCCTCGGCGTGGGCGAACGCGCCCGCCTTGGGCAGCATCTGGCCGTTGGCGAGCGGTAGGGCGGTCACGTCGCCGATCGCGTATACCCCGGTCCAACCGGTCTCCAGCGTTCGCGGGTCCACCTTGACCCACGGCCCGCCGCCGGTCAGACCGGCCGACGCGACGACTGAAGGGACCCGGTGCGGCGGCACGGCCAGGAGAAGATCGAACGGGCGACGGGTCTCGCCGAACACGACCGCCCCGTCCTCGACGGCCGTCGCCTGGTGGTTGGGGATGAAGCCGATCCCCGCCGCCTCCAGGCGCGATTCGAACGAGCTGCAGCCGGCCTGGCCGAGGATCGGCAGGCTGAGCGGCAGCGGGCTGAAGACCTCGACCGCGTCACGGATCCCGCGGGCTCGAAGCCGCTCATCGATCAGCATGGCCAGCTCGAACGGCGCCGGCGGGCAAGGGTACGGCGCCCCGAAGATCCCGATGAGAAGTTTGCCGCCGCCGAACCCCTCGACGGCCGCCCGCGCCCTGTCGACCTGGCCCAGGTCGTAGACATCGATGGCCCGCTCGCGAAAGCCCGTCACGCGATCCAGATCGCGTTCCGCGCCGAGCGCGACGACGAGCGCGTCCGCCTCCCAGCGTTCGCCGTCCACGTCCGCGGCCCGTGCGGCCGGATCGATCGCATCGATCGTCCCCGTCACGACGCGGATGCCCCGTTCGGCCAACCGCGCCAGCGGCCGCTCGCCTTCGACCAGGGCGCCCGGCTCGAGCACGGCCCAGTTCTTGCGGAGGCCCATGACGAACGTCGTCCGACGGTCGACCAGGACAATCTCGTCGGCGGGGTCGAGCCGTTCCCGAAGCGCGATCGCCGCGGCGATCCCACCGAAGCCGCCGCCGAGGATCAGGACGCGATGTGTTGGCACATGTGCTCCTCTTTCGTCAGGATCGGCATCCTACGCGAACCTTCCTTCGGTCCGCATCGTTGACTGAACGCTACGATCAGACTACAATCCCGCTACAGGCAGGAGGCATGCTATGGCGGTTGCCACCGCGTACGCGGAAGAGGTCAAACGAGTCCAGGAGATCGGGGTCAAGACCGGTGAGATTGCACAGGCCACCGGTAGCGCGACCGCGACGGTCACCGCATGGGCGCGCTCTGAGCGCGAGCCGACGGGCCAATATCGAAGGCGTCTCCTGGAGCTGGTCTCCCTGGTCGAGCGGCTGTCTCAGGTCATGGATGCACGGTACATACCACTCTGGCTCCAGAAGCCAGTGCCTGCGCTCGACGATGACCGGCCCCTGGACGCCCTCGCAAAAGGCCGCTACCGACGGGTCTCCCGGCTCGTGGCAGAGCTGGAGAACGAGTCCTTCTCCTGAGCGGACTGCCCGCGCGATCGATCGCGATCGCCGGCGTGTGGTGGCGGATCGTTCGACCCGGCAGCGACCCGCTGCTCTGGACGTCCGTGCCGGCAGACGGCCGCTGGCAACGCGGCGCTGTCATCCGCGCCTTCTACCTGGCCGACAGCGAGGACACGGCCTGGTCCGAGTGGTTCCGGCACACGGCAGAAGTTGGGGTTCGGCCCGCTCGAAGGCTGCCGCGCGAGACCTGGCGTTATCGCGTCGCCGTCGACGGCATCGCCGATCTTGCCCACAATGGCGTGCTCGACGCGCACGGGATCGTTGAGCTTCTTCCCACACGACGACAGTGGCGACTGACACAGCCGGTTGGGGAGGCCTATTGGACGGCGGGTTTCCGGGGCCTGATGGCGCCTTCGGCAGCACGCCTCGGTGGGCGAGTCCTCGCTATCTTCCGGCCAACCGTGCAGATTCCGGGTGTCCGCGCTAACCCGCCGCCGAACCACTATGACGGTTTGCCCAGGATCCCGACCGGGCTCAGAACCTAACGGACGTCCCCGACAGCACGGCTCGTATTGACAGTGGCACGTCCTACTGTATACTAACGGCATGCCAACGGACACGCCATACACGATTGCCGACCTGGCGCGACTGACCGACGTCACGCCTCGAACCGTTCGGTACTACATCGCCCAGGGCCTACTCCCGGCGCCGGGCGAATCCGGGCCGGGGGCCCACTACGGGCCGGCGCATCTCGATCGCCTGCAGCTGATCCGGCGCCTCCAGCGGCAGCACCTGCCGCTGGCCGAGATCCGGACTCGACTGGGAGGGCTGAACGACAGCGAGATCGCCGAGGCGCTGCGCTCAAGTGAAGCGCAACCCGCGCCGGATGCGGGATCCGCGCTCGACTACATCCGAACGGTGCTCGGCTCGAGCGCGTCGACGCGCGCGCGGCCAGGCCCGACCCAGGCGATCCCGGCGATGCCGAGCTCAGCCCGGCCGAGCCCGACCCACCCGAGCCCGGCCCCGCCGAGCCCTGCGACGCCGAGCCCGGCGATCGCCGGCCCTCCGCCCCCGGCACCGACCGCGACGGGGCTGCGCGAAGCCGCGCCCTTCGCACTCCTGTCGAGGGCCTTCACGCGGGCAGCGCCGGCAGTGCCGAGCGACTCCGCGCCGGCCGAGGCTGCGGAGCCCGTCGCCGCGGCGCCACCCGCCCGCGCCATCGAGCCGCCCGAACCGACCATCGAACGGTCCCAGTGGGAGCGCCTCTCGCTCGGGCCGAACGTCGAGCTCCACATTCGCCGGCCGTTGAGCCGGCTCGAACAGAAACGGGTCGACCGCCTGATCACGATCGCCCGCCAGGTCCTCCAGGAGGGAACGCCATGACCAGCCTTCGCGCGCGATCCGATCGCCGCTTCATCCGCTCCACCCATCGCAGCGAGCGCTTCGTCCTCGTCGAGCTCGAGGCGCCGCCGGCGGCCCAGAAGGCCCAGCGCGACCCGGTGAATCTCGCCTTCGTGCTCGATCGGTCAGGCTCCATGTCGGGCCAGAAGATCGAGCTCGCGAAGCGGGCGATCGACACCGCCGTCGAACGCCTGCTGCCGACCGACCGGTTCTCGATCGTCTCGTACGACGAGATCGTCGACGTCGTCGTCGATGGCACCGCCGCCTCCGCGGAGGCCAAGGCCAATGCCCGCGAACGGCTTCGCCGGATCGACGCCCGGGGCTCGACCGACCTCTCGGGTGGCTGGCTCCGCGGCGCCGAGCAGGTCGCCGTCGGCCAGGTCGATGGCGGGGTCAACCGCGTCCTGCTGCTCACCGACGGCCACGCGAACCAGGGGATCACCGATCCCGCCGAGCTGACCCGCCACGCCGCCGAGCTTCGCGCGCGCGGCGTGACCACCACGACGTTCGGGGTCGGGGCCGATTTCGACGAGACACTCCTGCAGGCGATGTCCGACGCCGGCGGCGGCCACTTCTACTTCATCGAGAACGCGGCCCAGATCGGCGACCACATCGCGACCGAGGTCGGCGAGCTGCTGCAGGTCGTCGCCCGCGACGTGACCCTCGAGGTCACAGCTCCCGACGGCCTCGACCTCCGGACGCTTTCGCCTTATCCGATGGAGGTCCGCGGCAGCCGACGGTTCGTGCTGCTGGGCGATGTCGTCGCCGACCAGCGACTCGAGGTCGTGCTCCGGATCAAGTTCGGCTACGGGGAAATCGGCCGCGAGATCGGGATCCTCGTCGGCGCCGGCGACCGCGAAGGCGCGCTGCTCGCCGCAGGCGCGACCCCAGTCGGCGTCGGCTGGGAATACGCCGACGACCGGACGAACGACAAGCAGGAGCGCGACCGATCCGTCGACCGGGTCGTCGCGGGCCTCTTTGCCGCGCGGGCTCGGCAGGGCGCCGTTTCGCTCAACCGGCTCGGCGACTTCGAGGAAGCCATTCGCGAGCTGCGTCAGGTCGCGAACAAGATCGCCGACTACGCCGGGAGCGATCCCGAGCTCCGAGCGATCGTGGCTCAGTTGCGAGCCGAGGAGCCCCAGTGGGGCATGGCCGTCGCCGAGTCGACGCGCAAGGTGGCGTTTGCCGCCTCGAACTACTCGATGCGGAGCCGCGGCCCCGACGGACGAGCGAGCCGATGACCGTTGCCGGCGGCGTCGACACGGCGGGCGACGCCTGGGTCGAGAAGGCCGATCTCGCGATGCCGCTGCGGCTCGCCGGCGGAGTCTGGGGTCACCTCGTCGGCGATGCGGTCGGGGTGCCGTACGAGTTCCGGTCGCCCGAGGCCATCGGCGACGTCCGGTTCGGCGCTCGAGGCAACCACGGCCAGCCGCCCGGGACCTGGAGCGACGACGGCGCGCTGATGCTTGCCTTGCTCGACTCGCTCCTGGTCGCCGGTTTCAATCCCGAAGACCAGGGCAAGCGGGCACTCGCTTGGCGCCGCGAAGGCGCCTATGCGCCGGGTGGCACCGTCTTCGATATCGGCGGGACGACCAGCGAGGCTTTGCGCCGGCTCGAGCAGGGCACGCCCGCCGAGCTGGCGGGTCCGACGGGCGAGCACTCGCAGTCGAACGGCTCGCTCATGCGGATCCTCCCGCTGGCCTTGTGGGCGGCAGCACGACCCCGCATCGGCCTCGAGGAGCTCGCGGACTTGGCTGCGCGGGCCTCGAAGGTGACGCACGGCCATCCGACCTGCCAGGTCGCCTGCGCGGCCTACGCCCTAACGGCAGCGCTGCTCCTGCACAGCGACTCGCGAGCAACCGCCCTCGAGACGGCGCTCGAAACGCTGCGCGACCACTACCGATCGAGCGGGCCCGACGATCTCGCCGAAGCCCTCAAACGCCTCGAGGCCTGGCCGACGGCGAACGTGCCGGCCGGCCGCGGCGGGGCCTTGAATGCGTTCTGGTCGGCCTGGACGGCATTCGCGGGCGCGATCGACTACGGCGACACGATCGAGCGAGCCGTCCGCTACGGCAACGACACCGACACGACCGCCGCGATCGCCGGCGGGCTCGCCGGCATCTACTGGCGCCTCGACGGGATCCCCGCCGGGTGGCTCGCCGGTATGCGCGGCCGGGAGATCGCCGAACCGATCATCGACGCGCTCATCCAGGCCCACGGCTGGAAGACTTCGATCTCGAAGCCCATTCGCGTCGATTGGGTCGATCTGGCCGAGGTGCCCGGACTCACCGACGCTCCGGGTCGGCTCGGCATGACGTTCCTGCCCGGCAAGCAATACGTCGGCTGGCACGGCGAATGGT
>DASQFM010000115.1:0-3759 GCA_035633135.1 Candidatus Eiseniibacteriota bacterium | reverse complement strand
GCCTCGCGCCCGACAGGACGCGAATTTGGTCGAGGACCGACACTGGGTGAAGGTTTCCGACGAGGCGGCTCGCAGATGTGCCGCGATCCTGCGCTGGATGCAGGATCGGGCCGAGCTGCTGGGCGGGCCCGTCGCTTAGGTGCATTGGATGCAGGAAGGGGTCGCCACTCTGCATCCAGGGTCGAGAAATGACCGAACCGAGGCACCGAGCGGCCAGAGCTCCCGGGGCTTGCCGAATCCGACGCGCCAGCAGCTCCCCCAAGGGGACGGCGCTTACTGCGCCGACCGCGCGAGTTCGGCACAAACGCGGGGCCGCCCGGTGCAGGGCCGCGTCGCGGCACCAGGGACCTCGCACGGCGGACGCCCGGCGTCAGAGGCCCTTGACCCGCTCCTGGCTGCCGCTCCTGGCGCTGCGGTAGGCCGCCTCGAGGATCTCGACGGTCCGTGCCCCGAGCTCGGGCGGCGAGTTGTTCTCGAACGGCCGCCCGGCGCCCGCTGCGACCAGGGCCTCGATGGGCCCGACGCAGTCGTACAGGCCTGCGTCGGCTTCGAGGGGGACGCGCAGGTCATCGTCGGCGCCCCGATAGCGCCACAGGATGTTGTCGCGCAGATCCAGGTGGAACATGCCCCGCGAGCCGATGACCCGGACCTCGACTGCGTGGCGGTTGTTGGCGCCGCCGAGGTGGCTCGACGCGCCGCTCATCGTGCCGATCGCGCCGTTGGTGTAGCGCAGCGCGACGGCATCGTGCAGCTCGACCTTGGCGTCGAGCGGGGCCGACATGAAGGCGAAGATGTCCTGGCCCCGGAGGTCGGTCAGCCACAGGGCGACACCGAGGAGGTGGGTCAGCTGGGCCTGGCCGTAGCCGCCGCCCGATGTTTCGGGCCGCGACCAGGTGTCGGGCTGCGGGATCGACTCGGGCGCGGCGCCGGGATACGCCCCCGTCTCGGAAAGGAGCTCGCGGGTCACCGAGTCCATGTGGAGCGCGACGTGCTCGATGTCCCCCACCCCGCCGTCATCGTGCATCAGCCGGTAGGCCTGGATGACCATCGGCCGGTAGTTCCAGCCGTAGGCCAGGATCAGGCTATTGCCGGTTCGGCGGGCCGTCTCGGCGAGGTCCCACGCGTCGGCGGGATCAAGCGTGAACGGCTTCTCGCACATCACGTGGGCGCCTGCCTCGAGGGCGGCCTTGGCCTGCTCGTAGTGGTAGCCCGGCGGGCTGCCGACGACGACGATGTCGAGGTCTTCGGTGAGCACCTCGCGCCAGTCGGTCGTCGCCTTCTGGAACCCGAACCGATCCTTGATGCGGCCCAGCATCTCGGGGTTGCGGCGGTTGACGATGACGAAGTCGACCTCGTCACGATGCCGCTCCAGGTTCGGCAGGTGCGAGCTGAAGGTCCACGAACCGGCGCCGATGACGCCGAGGCGCAGCTTTGCCATCGGGTCGCGTCTCCTCTGCGAATGGCTTTCGGCGCCTGTGCGAAGCGCCTGCGGCGCGATTGCGGTTGACGGCGCGGAAGGGCGGCAACTAGCATGGCCGCCCGGGTGGAAACGAGTCTGGAAATGATATCACCCGCCTCTTGCGACTCCCGCTGCGGCCTGCAGCCCGCCGACCCGAAACCCTCGGCGGGCGCGTTCCCGGGCCCCGCGCCCAGCCAATCGCCGTCGGGCCGCCGATCGTCTCGAGGAGGACGTCCATGAGCAAGGTGCAGACCGTCGAGGCCATTCCCGTCAGCTACCCGGAGCCGAACGACTTCAACGCCCTGCGGCACCTGTGCCTGGTGAAGATCACGACCGACGACGGGATCGTCGGCTGGGGCGAGTCGATCACCCAGTTCCCGGAGGCGAACTTCGCCGTCAAGGCGATCATCGAGGGCATGACCGAACGGGTCGTCGGCAAGGACCCCCTGGACAACACCGCGATCTGGTACTCCCTCCGCGACCAGATGTGGTGGTACGGCTACAACGGCGGCCTCGCCAGCTATGCGGTCGCAGCCATCGACATCGCGCTGTGGGACATCAAGGGCAAGATCCTCGGGGTGCCCGTCCTGCAGCTGCTCGGCGGCGCCGTCCACGAGCGCCTGCCGGCCGTCGCGTCGAGCCACGCCCACTACGAGGACATCGACCGCATGGTTGAGGAGGCCCAGGAGTGGGTCGCACCCGGCATGCACGGGCTCAAGGTGGGGCTCGGCAAGCGCGGCAACGCCCGGCTCGGCTATGAGCACGATCGTGACGTCGAGTACATGCGCAAGATGCGGGCCGGCCTGCCGGGCAAGCTGATCATGCTCGACTGTGGCTGGAACGTGAAGTGGGACGTCAAGACCGCGGTTCGCCGCGTCCAGGCCTTCGAGGAGTACGACCTCCACTGGATCGAGGAGCCGCTGGGGGCGTGGGATCCGGAGGGCTACGCCAACCTTCGCGGCAAGACCACCTCGCTCATCGCGTACGGCGAGAAGGAGTGGGACGTGGAGGGCTTCGAGCGAGTCCTTGCGACCGGCACTGTCGACGTCGTCGGGATCGATCCCGGCCGGGCCCAGGGCATCACCGGCTTCAAGCGAGCCGTGGACCGGATCGAGTTCTACCGCCGCCAGGCCAACGCACACACCTGGTCGTCGGCGATCGTCAGCGCCGCCAGCCTGGCGATGAGCTTCAGCTCGCCGGCCTTCAAGCTGATCGAGGTCAAGCCCCTCCGGAACCCGATGCAGCACGAGCTGGTGACGAATCCGATCGGCCACGTCGACGGTTGGTTCTACCCGCCGACCGAGCCGGGCCTCGGCATCGAGGTCATCGACGAGGTCGTCGACCGGTACCGCAGCGAGAAGGTCCCGGTCAACGCCTGATGCCGGAGCGGCCGTGACCGCGGAGGTGGGTTGATGCCCTGGAGCGTAGCTGCCGGCCTCGAGGGCAAGGGCGTCATCGTCGCCGGCGCGGCCGGCGGGATCGGCCGGGCGGTGAGCGAGGCGTTCGCCGCTTCTGGGGCTCGGGTCATGGCCGTCGACGTCGACCAGGCGAGGGTCGACGAGGCCATTACCGGTCTCCAGGGCGCGGGCCACGTCGGCGTCGCGGCGGACCTGCGCGATGTCGCCACCCACGATGCATTGATCGAGCGCGCGCGGGAGGAGCTCGGCGGCGTCTACGTGCTCGCCTGGCTGGCCGCCGTCCTGCGCCGGCGGTACTCGCTCGGCGAGGTCACCGAGGACGAGTGGGACCTCCAGCTCGAGACCAACCTGAAGGCCGCCTTCTTCTTCGCCAGGGCGGCCGGCAATGCCATGATCGAGGCCGGCCGGGGCGGCCGGATCATCCTGTTCAGCACGGCCGGCTGGTGGACCGGCGGTTATGGTGGCGCCGTCCCCTACGCGGCCAGCAAGGGCGGGATCACCACGATGAGCCGCGGCCTGGCGAGGACGTTCGGGCCTCACCAGGTGACCGTCAACTGCGTGTCGCCCGGCCAGGTCCATACCCCGATGCTCATGACCGACCTCCAGCCCGAGATCTACGAGAACATGAAGAAGCAGACCCCGCTGGGCTACGTCGCGGAGCCGGAGGACATGGCCGGACCGGTCGTCTTCCTGGCGTCGGATCACGCGCGCTACATCACCGGGGCGACGCTCAATGTCTCCGGTGGGCTGCTGATGTATTGAGGGGTGGCACGGGAGTGACCCACCAGCCACGAACCAGTCACGGACCAGTGGAGGAGTCGACATGACCTGGAGCGTTGGAGCCGGCCTCGAGGGCAAGGGCGTCATCGTGACCGGCGCGGC
>DASQFM010000114.1:0-4620 GCA_035633135.1 Candidatus Eiseniibacteriota bacterium | reverse complement strand
GACGGTCGACGGCGCGCCATAGCCGGTCATGCCCAGATACAGCGGATGGTCGTTGGAGACCACGTCGCCGCGGCGCCACGAAGCGACGATCGGCACCCGGAGCATCTCGGCGAGCCGGACGAGGTCGTTCGAGGTTCGGGCGCGCAGGACGCCGGCACCGGCGAGGATCACGGGTCGCTCCGCCGAGGCCAGGAGCTGGAGGACGTCGCGGACCTCGTCGTCGGTGGGTCGCTGCGGCGCCAGGCGCGGCGGCAGGTCCATCGCGCCGGCCGGCACCGGCTCGTCGAGCACGTCCTCGGGCAACGAGATCAGGACCGGACCGGGCCGTCCGCCGGTTGCCTGGCGCACCGCCTCGTGCATGACCTCGACCGCGGCGTTTGCGTCAGACGGCTCGGCGGCCCATTTCGCCAGCCCGCCGATCGTGCCGAGGAGGTCGACCTCCTGGAAGCCCTCGCGGCCGCGGGAGGCCCGCTCGACCTGGCCGACGAGCGCGAACATCGGGCTGGAATCGGCCAGCGCGGTGTGGATCCCGATCGCGAGATTCGCGGCTCCGACGGCCCGGGTCGCGAGGCACGCGGCGGGCCGGCCGGTCAGCTGGGCGTGGGCTTCGGCCATGAACGCTGCGGCGCCCTCGTGGCGAGTGGCAACCACATTGATGCCCGCAGCCTGGAGGCCGTCGAGGAGGCCCAGGAACGACTCGCCGGGAACCGTGAAGGCCCACCGGACGCCGGCGCGCCGGAGCGAGTCCGCGACCATGCGGCCGACGGTCACCGGCGCTTCGGGCTCCGCGACCGCTCCCACGGATGGGCCGACCGGTTCCTCGGCCGGAGCGACCGCTTCGCCGGGCTCCGCCACCGCCTCCGCTGGCGCAACGATCGCACCCGCGGGCGTCGCCTGGTCGATCGGCGTCAGCGGCGGCTCGGGATTGATCAGTGGTCCCGGGAGGCCGGGCGGCTCCGGAACCGTGGGCGGCTGCGGGACGGCCGGCGGCTCGGGCAGCCCGGGACCTGGCACTCCGTCCGGCTCGATCGGCGGCGTCGGCGGCTCCGGCGCTGGGCCCGGCTCGTCCGGCACGGTGACCGGGGGTTCGTCGGTCGCGACGGCCATTCGCTGAACCTCAAGCTCGGTCATGGCACGCCGGTGCCCGGGAGGGTGGACAGCAGCAGGCTCAGGATCACGAGCGCGGCAACCAGGGCCATCAGGAATCGGCCGATGCGGGCACCCGGCATCGTCGGGTTACCGGTAGTTCTCGAACTGGAGGTCGACGAGCTCGTCGAGCCCGCGCAAGCGGACGATGACGCGCTGGAGCTCGTCCTTGCTCTTCCCGGAGACCCTGACCGCGTCACCCTGGATCTGCGACTTCACCTTCGGGAATTCATCGCGGATGAGCTTGCTGAGGCGCTTCGCGAGGTCTTCCGGGAGCCCGCGCCGGAGGCCGATTCGCTGGCGGACCTTGTTGCCGCCCGATGGCTCGACCGTGCCCCAGTCGAAGATCTTCAGGGACAGGCCCCGGCGCAGTGCCTTCGATTCGACCAGGTCCTTGACCGCGGTCGCGCGGAACTCATCGTCGGTGATCAGGATGAGCTCGTCCTTGCCCTGCTCGAGGGAGACCGCGGCGCCCCGGAAGTCGTATCGCTGGGCGACTTCGCGGCGAACCTGATCGAGTGCGTTGCGCAGCTCCTGGACGTCGAACTCGCTGACGACGTCGAACGAGACATCTCCAGCCATGGCCCGGGCGTGCCTCCCCTCCCCGGCGCGGCGTGGAGCCCACACCGGGACTACGAGTAGCGGTCGGGCCCAGTATGACGGCTCCCGCAACCCGGCGGCGTCAAGCGGTCCCGGAGGCTCCCGGGGCCCGTCGCTGGAGGGCATCGAGGAGCAGCTCGCCGATCCGGTAGCTGCGACCGCCGCCCATGACCAGGACGGCGTCGCCGGCCCGGACCTCACGCGCCAGCCAGTCGGCGGTGGCCTCGACCGAGCCGGTGGCCACGACCGGATCGCCGCGCCGTCGCCGGATCGCGTCGGCCAGGGCCGCCGAGGAGGTGACCGTGCGGTCGGTATCGCGACCCGGCCAGATGTCGGCGATCGCGACGCCGTCGGCGAGCGCGAGCACGTCCGCGAAGTCGTCGAGGAGGGCCGCGGTGCGATGGAACGTCAGCGGCTCGTAGACGGCCCAGAGGCGCCGTCCCGGCTCGCGCTGCCGCAGTGCGCCGAGGGTCTCCCGAATGGCGGTCGGGTGGTGGCCATAATCGTCGTACACAACCACCCCGAGCGCCTCGCCCTTGCGCTCGAGGCGGCGACCGATGCCCTCGAACGAGGTCAGTCCTTCGATGACCTGCTGCGCCGGCAGGCCCAGGAGCATCGCCGCACCGGCGACGCACAGGGCATTCGCGACGTTGTGGCGGCCGGCGCTCGGTAGCCGGACCTCCAGTCCCACCGGCGGGACGCGCTCCGGCCTACCGGCGGAGGCTCGGCCGAACCCGCTGGCGCCACGGTCGCTGCCGAACACCGTCTCCGGCTCCAGGCCGAAGAGCTCGATCGTCGTTCCGTCCGGGTCGGTGTCGACGATGCGGGCGGCGAGGAGCCGCCGTTGCCCACTCGCTCGCGCGGCCCGCCAGAGCTGCTCGAGCGTCGGTCGCTCCGGGCCTGCATCCTGCTCGATCAGGGCAGTCAGGACGATCTCGGCCGGCCAATCCCCGAGGCCGGCCAGCAGCTGCTCGACACCGGGATCGTTGATGTTCGCGACGAGCGCCGGCGCCGTGGTAGCGGGCACTCCCGCCGCCCCTCCCGCCGTGGCTGCCGGCATCGTCCCTCCCCGGTCCGCCACGCCGTGCCGGAGCCAGGATTCAAAGACATCGATGACCGCGCCTCGATCCGCGAACACGTCGGGGTGGTCCCACTCGACGTTGGTCAGGATGGCGATGGCCGGCCGGTAGGCGTCGAAGTTGCCGGCATATTCGTCCGCCTCCACCACGAAAACGCCGCCCTGACCCTGACGGGCCGTCGCGGCGGCGCGGCCGGTGATCGAGACCGGCAGCAGCGCTCCGACGAATGCCGCCGGATCGAGTCCGGCTGCGGCCAGGACGTGGGTCAGCCAGCCCGCCGTGGTGCTCTTGCCGTGGGTTCCCGCGACGGCAACCAGCGTTCGGCCGACCGCCACGTCGGCGATGACCTGCTGCCACGGCTCGATGGGGATGCCGAGCTCGGCGGCGGCAGCCAGCTCCGGATGGTCGGGTGCGACGGCGGTGAGGGCCTTGGTAACGGCGAGACGGTCCGGCGGCGGGTCTCCGCGCACGTGGGCCGGATCGTGCGCCCAGGCGAGGGGTATCGCCGCTGCCTCCAACGCGACGCTGTACGGCGAGGGCCCGCCGGCGTCACAACCGCTGACCACCGCTCCGGCAGCCTGGGCGAGGAGTGCCGCCGCGGAGGCGCCCGCACCGGCCGCGCCGATCACATGGATCCGCTCGCCGGCACGAATCAGGCGCGGCTCGCGGACCGGGAGGAGGCCGGCCCCGATGTCCGCCGCGGTGCGGGTCACCGCGAGGCGGTGTCGGTCGGCTGGGGGTCTGGCGCCGACGAAGCGCCGTTGGTGCCCGTGGCGCCAGCAGCGGACTCGGCGCCGCGAGCCGACTCGGCGCGCTCGACGAGCCATTCGAGGGCGGCCTCAGCCGCCGACAGCCGGTTGGCCGCGCGATCGCCCGTCCAGGCGAAACGGCGAACCTCGGCGCCGCCGGCTCCGGCGAGCCCGACGTAGGTCAGGCCCACGGGCTTGGCATCGGTTCCGCCATCGGGTCCGGCGATGCCCGTGATCGCCACGGCCAGCGAGGCGCCGAGCCGCTGCTGCGCCCCCGAGGCCATCGCCAGCGCGACCTGGGCGCTGACCGCCCCGTGCGCCGCGAGCGTCGGCGCCGGCACCCCGAGCAGGTCAGCCTTGGCGGCGTCGCCATACGACACCACGCCACCGAGGTAGTAGCCCGACGAGCCCGGAATGCTGGTGATCGTCGCGCCGACGAGGCCGCCGGTCGACGATTCCGCGGTCGCCACTGTGAGGCCGCGTTCGAGGCAGAGCTCCTGCAGCCGCTCGGCCAGGGCAATCAGGCGGGTCTCACTGAGGGGCTCCGGCGCGCCCTGCACCGTTACCGTCGCTCGGTCTCGGTGGGCGGGTCGGGCGGGGCGAACAACCAGGTTTCAGGGGTCCCGGATTCGCCCAGCGCGCCGAGCGACACGCCGTTGAGCGTAAAGAGCGTCACCCCCGACGACCCGGTCCGAACCTCGACCGACTCGGTACCCGAGAATGTCAGGGTCTTGCCGCTGGCGAAGACCGTGCCACCCGCCCCGACCGACGGATCGATGACGCCGTCGACCCAGGCCTTGATCCAGGCCTTGGAGCCCTGGATGCTGACCACGAGGTTCACGCCCCGGTAGGCGACGGTCACCGCCCGGGTGAGCGAGGCCGTCCGTCCCTGGGCGGACGTGGCGGTCACCGTGATCGCCCACTGGCCTTCGGTCAGCTCGACCGGCGTCGAGAACGCGCCGTTCTCGTCGACCTCGACGGTGATGCCGGTCGGGGGCGGGGCGCTGGCGTCCGGCGCGGCGCTCGACGGCGGGGCCGTCGCGGCG
>DASQFM010000113.1:0-8048 GCA_035633135.1 Candidatus Eiseniibacteriota bacterium | reverse complement strand
CGACGTCGAATCCCGGGTTCTTCCAGAAGTCCTTGTCCTCGATCGCAGTCGTCGCGTCGATGACTTCGGGCGGGAGGTCCTTGAATTCGACGAGCTCGCGGCGCCGCTCACCGAAGGTGGCCAGCTCGACGCTGCCGCCGCGGTCGTAGACGATCGACGGCTGGTCGAAGCCGAGCTCGGTGAACGCCTTGGTCGGATCCGGCAGATCGCGGGCGTAGTAGGCGTATGCGCTGACCGCGCCGACGAACCCCACGCTGCCGAGCAGCAGGAAGCTGGCGAAGAGCAGAAGGGGGACGGCGAGGGCGATCCGGCGAGCGGCAGCCCCTCCGCTTCCACGTCGCGTCGCGCCGTTCCGGCGACGGCGCTGACGCCGTTGGAGGCTGGTTTGCATGTGCGGCGCGACGATACCATAGGGTCCGTGAGGGTCCTCTCCCCCCATCGGTCGGGGTCCACGACGCCCCGGGGCGATGCCTTGTGACGGAGTCGGAGGCCTTCGAGCGCGCCGCTGGCGGAGATTCGGACGGCCCAGCGGCGACCGCTGCCGCGGCGACGGGATTCGACGCTGGGCCGGCGGGTCTGATCCCCGAGCTGCGCTGGCGGGGCATGTTCCACGACGCGTCGGAGGGCCTCGGGGCGCGCCTCGCGACGGGGCGCTCGATCGCCGGCTATATCGGCTTCGATCCGTCGGGGCCGTGGCTGCACATCGGCCACCTGGTCCCGATCTTCGGGCTCATCCAGCTCCAGCGTCACGGTGGCCGCCCGATCGCGGTGGTCGGTGGTGGGACGGGCATGATCGGCGATCCGTCGGGGCGTTCGAGCGAGCGCAACCTGCTCGATCGCGAGACGCTGGAGGCCAACGTCGCCTCGATGCGCGGCCAGATCGAGCGGTTCCTGGACTTCTCGCCGTCCGGCTCTCCGTCGGGCGGGGCGGCGATGGTCAACAACCTCGACTGGCTGGGCGAGATCCACCTGCTTGACTTCCTCCGCGACGTCGGCAAGCACTTCACGATTCCGTACATGCTGGCCAAGGAATCGGTCCAGTTGCGGCTCGAGCGTGGGCTGTCGTTCACCGAGTTCAGCTACATGCTCATCCAGGCGACCGACTTCGAGCACCTCCACCGGACGATGGGTGTCGAGCTCCAGATGGGCGGCGCGGACCAGTGGGGCAACCTGACCGCGGGCCTGGAGCTGATCCGGCGAACCGCTGCCGAGGGCGAGGCGGTGGAGCGCGGCGAGCCGGCCTTCGCGCTGGCGTATCCGCTGCTCCTGACGCCGTCGGGCGCGAAGTTCGGCAAGAGTGAAGGCGGGGACTCGGTGTGGCTGCATCCCGCCGGGACGTCGCCATTCGCGTTCTACCAGCACTGGCTCAACACCGACGATCGGGACGTGCCGACCTACCTGCGCTGGTTCACGACGTTCCCGCCGGCGGAGATCGAGGCGCTGGAAGCCGAGCTCGCCGCCAGGCCGGAGGCGCGGGGCGCGCAGCGCGCCCTGGCCTACGACATCACCGCCCGAACGCACGGCCGCGACGAGGCGGATCGAGCGGTGGCGGCGTCGGAGGCCGCGTTCTCCGGGCGCCCGATCGAGGATCCGGCGCTCCTGGAGACCCTCCACGCGGCGACCGACGGGTTCGAGTTCAGGGCAGCGGGTCTCGCTTCGGGTGCAGTGCCGTTCCTCGTCTCGTCCGGCACGTTCACCTCGAACGGCGAAGCGCGCCGGATGATCGCCGGCGGCGGCGTGACGGTGAATGGCGTGCGCCTCGCGAGCCCCGACGAGCGCCTGCCCGAGCCGATCGCGGACGACTGGATGGTGATCAGGGTCGGCAAGCGCAAGCTGCGGATCGGGCGTCGGGTCGGATAGACGAGTTCTCCGCGGCGCGTCAGGCGCGGTGGCGCTCCCTGAGGACGTCGATCACCTCACTGGGCGCGACATCGCGCTCGGCCAGGACGACGAGCAGGTGATAGATCAGGTCGGCCGCCTCGCCCGCGAGCGCCGAGCGCGTTGCGGAACGGTCGAAGCCCGAGCCCGCGGCGGCCGCGTCGTCCTTTGCGGCGAGGACGACCTCGGTGGCTTCTTCCGCGACCTTGCGGGCGGTCGCGTCGACACCGCCCTCGAGCAGGCTCGTCGTGTAGGAGCCGGCGGGCCGTTCGCGAGCGCGCTCGGCGATCGTGGTCGAGAGGGTTTCGAGCCAGGCGAAGCCCTGCGGTTCGTCCGCGCCCGCCGCGCCTTTGGGGTCGAAGCAGCTCCTGGTCCCGCGATGGCAGGTCGGGCCCGTGGGCTCGACCGTCGCGAGGATGGCGTCGCCGTCGCAGTCGAGCGCGAGATCCACGACCCGCAGCACATTGCCGGAGGTCTCGCCCTTGCGCCAGAGGGCGTCGCGCGACCGTGAGTGGAAGTGGACGTCGCCGGTCGCGAGCGTCGCCGCCAGCGCTTCGCGATCCGCGTAGGCCAGCATCAGGACGCGCCCGTCAGCGACGCCCTGGACGATCACCGGCACGAGTCCTCGCGCATCCCAGCGGATCGCAGCCGGCTCGACAGTGGACCGGGATGCCACTGATCCCGCGGCCTCGGAGATGGCGGACGCGGCCGAGACGGTTTCCGCGGCGGGACCGGCCGACACGGTCGGCGCGGACGTGGACCCGCGCGTCTCGGCGGTCACGCAGCGACCCCTTGCGTGGCGCGGACCGGCAATCCCGCGGCGGCCATCGCCCGCTTGACGTCGGCGATGGAGTGCAGCCGCCGATGGAAGATCGAGGCGGCCAGGACTGCATCGGCGCCACCGTCGCGAACCGCGGCGACGAAGTCGTCGGGGCCAGCCGCGCCGCCCGAGGCGATCACCGGGACGCGGACGACCGAGGTGATCGATCGCAGCAGCTCGGTGTCGAAGCCCGATCGGGTGCCATCGCGGTCCATCGACGTCACGAGCAGCTCACCTGCGCCGAGCTCGACCGCGCGGCGCGCCCATTCGACCGCATCCAGCCCCGTCGGTTCGCGACCGCCCTTGACGACCACCTCCCACGCGCCGCGATCCACCAGCCGGCGGGCATCGATCGCGACGACGACGGCCTGGCTGCCGAAGGTCCGGGCGCAGGCCGCGATCAGCTGCGGATCAGCGACGGCCGCGGTGTTGAGCGAAACCTTGTCGGCGCCAGCCCGAAGGACCGCCCGCATCTCGTCGGCCGATCGGACGCCGCCGCCGACGGTCAACGGGATGAACGACGTTCGAGCCGTCCGCTCGACGATCTCGAGCAATGTGCTCCGTGACTCGACGCTGGCGGTGATATCGAGGAAGACGAGCTCATCGGCTCCTTCGGCCGCGTAGCGCGCCGCCAGCTCGGGCGGATCGCCCTCATCGACGAGGTCGACGAAGCGGGTGCCCTTGACGACCCGCCCGGCGGCGACGTCGAGGCAGGGGATCACGCGGCGACGCAGCATCGATCAGTCCCCGCCGCTCGTGCCGCCCGCGCCGACCGGCGAGTACTCCGCGCCGCGACCGGCCGCCAGCGCCGTGGCCCAGCGCGCGAAGTTCGCCAGCAATCGGAGGCCGTCGCCGCCCGACCGTTCGGGATGGAACTGGACACCGAGCACGTTCTCGCGCGCGACCGCGGACACGAACGGGCTGCCGTGCCGGGTCTCGGCGAGGATCGCCGCCTCGCCCGTCACGCCCTCGGGTCGGCCCGCGTAGGAGTGGACGAAATAGAAGTCGGCACCCGGCGCGATGCCGGTGAAGATGCTGTGCTCGCGCCGCCGATCCACCTGGTTCCAGCCGATGTGGGGGAGGGTCGGCGCGTCGGCCAGCTTCGTTGCCCGACCGCGGAGCACGCCCAGCGTCTCGGCGCCGTCCTCGTCACTGGCCTCGAAGAGCAGCTGCAGCCCGAGGCAGATCCCGAGGAACGGGCGACCGGTGGCGATCCAGCGACGGATCGGGTCGACGAGCCCGGCAGTCGTCAGTCGCTCCATCGCCGGCGCGGCAGCGCCAACGCCCGGCACGACGAGCGCGTCCGCGTCCGCGAGCACATCGCCATCACGCGCGATCGCGACTCGCGCGCCGACGGTGGTCAGCGCCTGTTCGATGGACACCAGGTTGCCGGCGCCGTAGTCGACGACCGCGACGCGGAGCCCCGTCGAGCCCTCGAAGACGCCGTCTGCGCGCTCGGCGGTCCGGTGGGCTCCCGCGGGCGCGCTCATCCGGCGGCGCCCTTGGTCGAGGCCACCCCGCTGCGACGCGCGTCCACCGTGCAGGCGGCGCGCATCGCGCGAGCCAGGGCCTTGAATGCCGCCTCGGCGAGGTGATGGTCGTTCCGCCCCGTGCCACGGACATGGAGCGTGATACCGCCGCCCCGGCTGAAGGCCTCGAGCGCGTGGTCGACCATCTGGGTCGGCAGCCCGCCGATCCGCTCGCCGCGGAACGGCAGATCGATCACGGCGTAGGGCCGGCCACCGGCGTCGACGACGGCCGTCGCCATCGATTCGTCCATCGGGACCGACGCGTCACCGAACCGTTGGATGCCGGCGCGGTCACCGAGCGCCGCTGCGAAGGCCGCGCCGAGGACAAGGGCGACGTCTTCGACGGTGTGGTGCTCATCGACGTGGAGATCGCCCTTGGCGTCGATCGCGAGGTCGAACAGCCCGTGGTGCGCGAACGACTCAAGCAGGTGGTCCCAGGCGCCGATGCCGGTCGTGATCGAGGCGTTGCCCGACCCATCGAGCGACAGCCGAACCGTGACCGAGGTCTCGCGGGTCGTGCGGCGCAGAGCTGCGGCGCGATCCGCGGCATCGAGCCGCTCGAGCTCGCCGAGCGGGGTCGTCATCCTGGTGTCTCCGGGGCGGACCCGAGATCCCGCACGGACCCGAGGTCCGGGGCGGACCCGAGATCCCGCGCGGACCCGAGGTCCGGGGCGGACCCGAGCTCCAGCGCCGCCGCGATCAGGCGATCGTCCTGCTCCGTGTCGCGAACCGTGATCCGGAGGTGCGCGACGAGGGGATGGCGCGGCCCGAAGGTCCGGGGCACCAGCCCGCGGCTGAGCAGCGCCTCGGCCACGGCAGCCGCGCGCTCGGGGGTGTCGAGATCGACCAGCAGGAAGTTCGTGACCGATCGCCCGACAAGCCAGCCGGCTGCCCGGAGCCCGACAGCCACGCGCTCGCGCTCTGCAATCGTCCGTCCCAGCGTTCCGTCCAGGATGTCTGGATCCTCCAGGACCTCCGCGGCGATGCTGACCGAGACGACTGAGACCGAGCCCGGCGGGCGGTACGGCGCGATCGCGGCGATTGTCTCCGGGCGCGCGATCGCGAAGCCGACTCGGAGGCCCGCCAGCGCATAGGCCTTGCTCAGCGTTCGGACGACGACGAGCCTGGGGTATTTGTCACGGAGCCGGACGAGCGAGGTCCCGACGAACTCGGCATAGGCCTCATCGAGCACCACGGCGGGCGCCGGGCGTCCGGCGGCGCTTGCGTCGCCCGCGAGGTGTCCGAGAAGCTCCTCGATGGCGCCCTCCGGCTCCGGGAGGCCCGTCGGGTTGTTCGGACTGCACAACCAGACGAGATCGGCGGAGGAGGCCGCAGTCCGCACCGCCGGAAGGTCGAGGGCGTAACCGGCGGCCTGGCCGAGCCGCGGCACGGCGATCACGGACGCGGGCCGTTGCTCGGTCAGGATCCGGTACATCGCGTAGGTGGGGGAGGGGACGACCGCGGATCCATTCGCGGGCAGGAACGCCTTGGCGACGATGTCCAGGATCTCGTCGGCCCCGGCACCGACGAGCACCTCGTCGGGGTTGACGGCGTACCGCGCCGCGGCGGCAGCGGCGAGGCGCCGGTAATCGGACGGCGGGTATTCGGACAGGGGCGTGTCGAGGCGGCCTGCCGCCAGGATGCGGACGGCGGTCTCGGGCGCCGCGGGCGCCGTGTTCAGGTCGAACCTCGCGATCTGGTCGATCGGGATTCCGTATCGCTCGGCCACCGCCTCGCTCGTCGCCTCCCAGGCGTATCCGGGCGGCGCGGTGGGCAGCGTGAACGTGACTGGCGTCGGGCTCATCGCGCGGCCGTCGGCTGGGAGGGGCTCATCGTGCGCCCGCCGTCTCGAAGCGGATCTCGACCGCATCGCGATGGGCGAGCAGTCCCTCGGCCTCCGCGAGCGCGCGGATCGTGGGCCGCAGCGCCGCGAGCCCATCCCGGTCGATGCGCTGGACCTGCAGGAACTTCCCGAACGACTCGACGCTCAGCGCTCCCGTGCAGCGGGCCAGCCCGCCTGTCGGCAGGACGTGGTTCGCGCCGGTCGCGTAGTCGCCGGCCGATTCGGGCGCCCACGGGCCCACGAACACGGAGCCGGCGTTGCGGATGCGCGCGGCCGCCGCCTCGAGGTCGGGAACGTCGATCGACAGGTGCTCCGGCGCGTAGGCGTTGACGACGTCGATTCCCTCGTCGATGTCCGCGACGAGGACGATCCGACCGTGGGCACGCAGCGCGCGCTCGAGGATGCCGGCGCGGGCGGCCTGACCCAGCTGGGCGACGACCGCGGCCTCGACCGCGTCGGCGAACGCTTCGTCGGTCGTCACCAGGATCGCCGGCGAATCGGGGCCGTGCTCGGCCTGGGTGATGAGGTCGGCCGCAACGATCCGCGGGTCGGCCGGCGGGAGGGCGAGGACCATGCCCTCGGATGGCCCGGCCGGCAGGTCGATGCCGACCTCGCCCGCGAGCTCCAGCTTGGCCGCCGTCACCCAGGCGTTGCCCGGGCCAACGATCCGATCGACGCGCGCCAGGCCGACGTTCGGGAGGCCGAAGGCGAGGGCCGCCACGGCCTGGGCGCCCCCGGCGACGAGGAGGCCATCGACGTGGAGCAGGGCCGCCGCCGCCAGCAGGACTGCGTCGAGGCGGCCGTCGGGCCGGGCCGGGGTTGCCACGACCACGCGGCCGACTCCGGCGACCTGGGCGGGAACGGCGGCCATGACCAGCGACGAGGGGTACGGCGCTCCGCCGCCGGGCACATAGGCACCGACGGCGTCGAGCGGCACCCAACGGCGCTCGATCGAGACCCCGGGCGCCGTTTCCACGGACCGATCGACTGGGCGCTGTGCCTCCGCGAAGCGCATCACTCGATCGGCTGCGGCCTCGAGGGCCGACCGGAGCTCCGCGGGGAGCGCGTCGAGGGCCGCGGCCATCTCGTCGCGCTCGACGAGGAGGCGGCCATCGGCGAGGCCGCCGCCGTACGTCGCGTTGGCATCGCGGACCGCCGCCTCGCCACCGGCTCGGACCGCCTCGATGATCTCCCGGGCGCCGGCCCGAACCCGCGAATCGGGCACCGCGCTTCGCTGGACGAGGGCCCGGACCTCGGGATCGTCGGCGTCGCGCCAATCGCGGCCGAGGCGCACGCGGCGCAGTCGCAGCTGAGCTCGCGATTCGGTGAGCGCGTCGGCTCGTGGATCGGCTGGGACGTCGGCTCGTGGATCGGCAGGGACGTCGGCTTGCGATCCGGTCATCGGGTTCGTCACGCGACGATCTTCTCGATCGGCACGACCAGGATGCCCGAGGCGCCGGCGGCCTTCAGCCGTGGCAGCAGCTCCCAGACATCGTTCGCGCCGACGACCGAATGGATGGCGATCATGCCTTCCTGGGCGAGAGGGATGACGGACGGCGAGCCCAGGCCCGGGAGCAGCGACCGCAGCTCGGCAAGGTGCGCCAGCGGTGCATTCATCATCAGGTACTTGCGGCCGCGAGCGGCGATCACCGACGCCAGCATCGTGTCGATGCCGGCCACCTCTGCGCTGCGCTGGGTGGCGGCAGCCGGCTGGGCCACCAGGATCGCCTGCGACGCCAGGACGTCGGCGATCGGTCGCAGGCCGTTCATCGCCAGCGTCGAGCCGGTGGAGACGAGGTCGACGATCGCGTCGGCCAGGCCCAGGTTCGGGGCCACCTCGACAGCCCCAGAGAGGGGGATGACATCGACCCCGACGCCAACCCCGGCGAAGAACGCCCGGGCGGCGTTCGGGTGTGACGTCGCGACGCGAAGGCCGGCCAGATCGTCGACGGTCGTGTGGGCCGACGCCGTCGGGACC
>DASQFM010000112.1:0-4222 GCA_035633135.1 Candidatus Eiseniibacteriota bacterium | reverse complement strand
AGGCGGCCATCGCCGCCGCGGCCAGAATCGGGTCGAGGGTAATGCCCCAGATCGGATAGAGAACGCCGGCGGCGACCGGGATCAAGAGAACGTTGTAGGCAAAGGCCCCGACCAGGTTCTGCTTGATCGTCCGCATCGTCTGGCGCGAGAGGGCGATCGGGGCCGCCACCTGGCGCAGGTCGCCCGAGATCAGGGTCATGTCCGAGGCCTCCATGGCGATGTCGGTCCCGGTGCCGATGGCGATCCCGATATCGGCCTGGGTCAGGGCCGGGGCGTCGTTGATCCCGTCGCCGACCATCGCCACCCGCCGGCCCTCGTCCTGCAGGCGGCGGATCTCATCGACCTTGCCACCGGGCAGGACCTCGGCCAGGACCCGGTCGATGCCGGCCGCCGAGGCGATCGCCTCGGCCGTACGGCGGTTGTCGCCGGTCAGCATCGCCACCTCGAGGCCGAGCTGCTTGAGCTCAGCCACCGCGGCCGGTGCTTCGGGCTTGAGAACGTCGGCGAGGGCGATCACGCCAGCCGCGCGGCCGTCGACGCCGACGTAGACGGCGGTCCTGCCCTCGTTCTCGAGGCGGTCGACGTGGTGGGCAAGTGCCCCAAGCTCGATCTCGAGGTCGGCGAAATGGCGGGCGCTGCCGACGGCGACCTCGCGCCCGCCGACCGCGGCGCGCACGCCGTGGCCGACCGATGCCTCGAAGCCGCTCGGCTCGGCCAGCTCGATCTCGCGCTCCTTGGCCCCGTCGACGATCGCCTGGCCGAGCGGATGCTCGGAGCGCGACTCAGCTGCCGCGGCCAGCCGGAACATCGTGCTCTCGTCCAAGCCGTCGGCGGCAACGACATCCGTCACCTGCGGCTGGCCGACGGTCAGGGTCCCGGTCTTGTCGAGGACGATCGTGTCCAGCTGCTCGGCCACCTCGAGCGCCGCGCCGCTGCGAACCAGGACGCCCATCTCGGCCCCGCGTCCGGTACCGACCATGATCGCGGTCGGCGTCGCCAGGCCGAGCGCGCACGGGCAGGCGATGATCAGCACCGCGACCGCAGCCAGCATGGCGTCGGTGAAGCTCGAGCCGGTCAGCAGCCAAGCTGCGAAGGCGATCAGCGCGATTCCGATCACGACGGGGACGAAGTAGGCCGAAACGCGATCGGCGAGGCGCTGAATCGGGGCCTTGGATCCCTGCGCCTCCTCGACCAAGCGGACGATCTGGGCCAGGGCGGTGTCGCGGCCGACCCGGGTGGCACGGAAGGTGAACGAGCCGGCGCGGTTGATCGTCGCCCCGATCACCCCATCGCCGGGGCCCTTGTCGACCGGCACGCTCTCGCCGGTCAGCATCGACTCGTCGAGGGTCGAGTTGCCCTCGACGATCTGGCCGTCGACGGCGACCTTCTCGCCCGGGCGAACGATCACCTCGTCGCCCGGCATCACCTCTTCGACCGGCAGCTCGATCTCGGCGCCGTCGCGGATGACGCGGGCGGTCCGTGCACGCAGACCGATCAGCTTCTTGATCGCCGTCGTGGTCCCGGCCTTGGCCCGGGCCTCGAGCAACCGGCCGAGCAGGATCAGGGCGATGATCACCGCGGCGGTGTCGAAGTAGACGTCGGGCTCGCCGCTGTCGACAAAGGCGCCGGGTGCGAGCGTGGCGGCGAGGCTGTAGAGGTAGGCGGCGCTCGTCCCGAGCGCGATCAAGGTGTTCATGTCGGCCGAGCCGTGACGACCGACCTTCCAGGCACCGACGTAAAACGGCCAACCGGCCCAGAACTGCACCGGTGTAGCCAGGGCCAGCATCAGCCACATCGACGCCCGTTCATCGAACGGCGAGTAGACGAAGGTCAAGCACAAGAGCAGCGCCCCGACGACGGCGGAGAAGACGAAGCGGCGGCGCAGCGTCTTTAGGTCGGCCTTTGCCCGGGCCTCGCGATCGTCGAGCTCGTCGCCAGCGGCCGTCTCGGCGATCGGCTGCGCCGCGTAGCCGGCCCCGGCAACCGCATCGACCAGCTGGCCGACGTCGGTCTGATCGGGCGAGAAGGAGACCCGAGCCTCGCCGGTGGCCAGCTTGACCGCCGCCTCGCCGACACCGGGGGTGGACTTCAGCGCCGACTCGATCGTGTTGACGCAGGAGGCGCAGTGCATGCCCTCGACCCGCAGCCGGACCTGGCTTCGAGTCGGTCGCTCGACCGCGTAGCCGGCCCCGTCGACTGCGGCGGTGAGACGGTCGAAGTCAAGCGCGGGCCCGGAGACGGTAGCCCGGCCGGTGGCCAAGTTGACATTCGCCTCGTCGACTCCCTGAACCTCGTCGAGGGCGTGCTCGATCCGGCTCACGCAAGAGGCGCAGTGCATGCCCTCGATCGCCAGCGCGATGCGATCCTGGTCGGTCTCTGGTTGAGAGGTAGGCGTTGGACGCTGTGCTGTCGACGACATCGGCGGTTCCTTCTCCGGGGCCGACCGGTCAACCGTATCGACCGCCTCTACGGGATGTAGGACCACACCGAAGATATCATACCCCTACAGGGTATCCGTCCCAGGCTCCGCGAGTCACAACGGCGCAGGCCGTGCTGGGGACTGAGCGGGTGCTCGGAAGCGAAACGAGCGCGCCCCGCAGTGTAGCCCGATCTCTGACACTGCGTCGGAGTTCCACGCGCGCCGCGCCGGTTATCCTGCCCGCACGATGTCTCGACGCGACCCGATCCAGGGCGATCTGCAACAGCAGGTGATGCGGGTGCTGTGGCGGATCGAGCGGGGATCGGTTGAGGACGTCCGCGTCGGCCTGCCCAAGAAGCAGCGTGGCGCCTATACGACCGTCCAGACCATCCTCAACCGGCTCGCCGCTCGCGGCCTGCTGCGACGAGCCAAGCAAGGAAAGACCTTCATCTACTCCCCGAAGATCAGCGAGGCCGACTACGTGGCCCGATCGCTCAACCGAACCTTGGCCGACGCCTCAGACCAGGCCCGGCTGGCCGCCCTGGCGAACCTCGTCGGTGGGCTCGAGCCGTCGGAGATGGACGAGATCAACTCGCTGGCCGGCGAGATCGCCGAGAAGCGGCGTCGAGGTCGCTGATCGTGTTGGCGATCGCTGCAGCGCTCGCCCTGGCCGGATTGCTGGCCTCCCCGCATCTGATGCGACAGAGCCGGTTGGCTCCGGCGGACGGGATCGTCCTCTGGTCGGCGGTGCTGGGTCTGCGGGCCGCGGTGGCGGTTTGCCTCGTGATCGTCTTCGTCCTGTTCATGCCGGCGACACAGCTGTTCACGCTGCTGACCCACTGGTGCTTTCACGCGGTGATCCCCTTCTTCGCCACCCATCTCGGCTTCGACGGTCACTCGCTCGGGGGCGCGGCCATCCTCGTTCCGGCGCTGGTCATGGCCGCCTCCCTCCTGTCCGTCGGGTTCGGCGCTTGGCGTGGAGCCAGGGCGGTGCGCCGCTGGCTTCGCGGGAGCGTCCTCGGGCCCGGCCCGGAGCACAGCGTCATCGTCGGCGGCTCGGAAGTGATTGTCGCCGCCGCCGGCCTGCGGGCTCCGCAGGTGGTCGTCTCGGCCGGCGCTCTGCTCAACCTCGACGACGCCGAACTGCGAGCCGGGCTCCAGCACGAGTGGGGCCACGTCACCCGGCGCCACCGCTACATCTCATTGTTCGGTCAGGGCTGCCGGGCCATGTCGCGTTTCCTGCCTGGTGGCACTGCCGCTCTGGATGCCCTGCAGCTTGACCTCGAGCGCGACGCCGACGACTACGCCGTGCGCCGGACCGGCGACCCGCTCGCTTTGGCCAGCGCGATCTGCAAAGCGGCCACGGCGCAGGTTGAATCGCACGGGCCCGCCTTTGCCCGCCTCGGTGGAAGCGGCGTCCCCGAGCGCTTGCGTTTGCTGGCGCACGGCGGCAGACCGTCGATCTCACGCACTGGCACGAGGTTGGCGCGCTCTACGGCGGCAATGATGGCCGTGCTGGCGCTTGGGCTTGCCGCGGCGACGCCGACGCTGGCGTCGAGCGGACTTGACGAGCTGACCAAAGTGGCCGTCCACCACGACTCGGGCTGCGAGTAGCGCCGCTTGCCGTGGGTGATCTGACGACGATCCGGGCCCGGCTCAGCTGGCGCTATCTCGCCCTGTCCCTTGCGCTTGCCGGCGCGGTCGCAGTCGCCTTGGCCATCCCGACGGCGATCATCGGCACCTCCTACTTCACCCGCATGACCGCGGTCGAGCCCGAGCAATACGTCTTCTGGATCGCCACCA
>DASQFM010000111.1:0-11949 GCA_035633135.1 Candidatus Eiseniibacteriota bacterium | reverse complement strand
AGCCTGCCGGGGGAAGGTCGATCTCCTCGACGAATGTCTGTCCGCCCTTGCCGGTCCGGACGAGCACGTCGACGCGCCGAACCCCGGCCGGCAGCGTCACCGGCTCCGTCACATCGATGCCGACCTGGAACGTCGCGCTTGCCGTCGGCGTGCCAAACGCGGGCTCGGCGGCGCTGACGGTGGAGGGCAGCGCCACGGCCAGGAAGGCGAAGAGCACGGCAGCCGCGGTGCCGCGCTGCGCGAGCCGCCGCGGTGCGTGCGCCCGGAACAACAGCGGAACCGGCGTTCGCGGGCGTCGGGTGGTCAATTCGCCCACGCCAGGCCGGCCATCCGGACGATGCCGAGGCCGTTCTGGCCTGCGCCCAGGAGGCCGTCCCGTGACAGGGCCCAGCTGTCGCCGTAGACCAGCGGGACCGCCGGAACATCCCGTTGGACGATCGTCAGCGCCCGCTCGAAGCCCGCTTGCGCGGCCGCCGGATCCCGGGTCGAGAGCGCCTCGTTGATGGCGGCATCGAAGTCATCCGACGACCAGCGGCCATAGTTGTTCGAGCTGCCGGTCCCCAGGAGCACGCCCAGGAAGTCGTTCGGACCGGGGTAGTCGGCGATCCAGCCGAGGATCCAGATCGCGGGCGGATCCACGCTGAGCCGGGTGAAGTGATCCGCGTGAACTTCCAGCTGGACCGTGACCCCGAGCTCGCGCTCCAGGTCCGCTGCGATCCCCGCTGTAAGGCCCGCCCCGCCGGTCGCGAAGCTGACGAGCGGGAAGTCCCGGCCCTCGGGAAAGCCGGCCTCGGCGAGCAGCCGCCGAGCGGCGGCCGGATCGTGCGCTGGCAGCCAGTCGCCATCGCCCCGGCCGGCGACGCCGGGCGGGACCATGCTCGTCGCCGGGACCTCGTTGCTCGAGATTCCGAGCTCCGCGACCCGCTGCCAGTTGACCGCGGCGCCGAAGGCCTGCCGAACGCGGACGTCATCGAACGGCGGACGACTCGTGTCGAAGCCGAGATACGTGAGTGAAAGCGACGGCACAACCCGGAGCTGCGGACCAAGCGTTTCGTCGTAGCGGATCCAGGACGCGTCGCTCGAGGAGATCTCGACATAGTCCAGGTCGCCCGCCTCGAAGGCCGCGACCGGGCTCCGCCCGCCGATATCGGCCACGAGGTGCACCACGTTGAGCGTGGGCGCGCCGGCCCAGTAGCGCGGGTTGGCGTGGAGGACGACCTCTGTCGGCAACACGTCGGTCACGACGTACGCGCCGCTGACGACGAAATCGCTGCCGGTGATCGCCTCGCCGTCGCGCCAGACGGAGGGCGGGACCACCCCGAATGACGGCGAGGAGACGACCGCCGGGAAATCGGCGCCGGGCTGTTCAAGGTCGACCACCACGTCGCCGCCATCGGCGCGCAACCCGACGGAGGCCGGGTCGGGGTTGCGTCCGCTGACGTAGTCCCGGGCGCCCTTGACGTCCAGCATCAGCGAGGCCAGCGGCGACGGCGAATCCGGATCAACGAGCCGGAGCCAGGTGCCCACGACGTCTGCCGCGGTCAGGGCTCGGCCGTCCGAGAACGTCAGGCCATCTCGAAGGTGGAACACGACCCGCCGGCCGTCTTCCGACACGTCCCACGCTCGGGCGAGGGCCGGTCGAAGCACAAGGCCGGCATCGAATGCGGTCAGCGATTCGTAGAGCTGGGCCGTGATGGCGGCGGTGCCGATGTCGCTCTGGGCCTTCGGGTCGAAGGACGTCGGCGCCGCTGCCGCGATGCGGACCTCGGTCGGGCCCGAGGCCAGTGCCGGTCCGTTGCCGGCAGCCACGAATGCGAGCCCGATCGCGAGGGTCGCGACGAGGCCCACGGCAAAGGCGCGAATCGGCCTCCGGGCGGGGTGAGGCATTGCCGCGGTGAGCCGGGTTCGGCTCAGCGCCGCCACCAATCGAGCGTCTGGATGGCCCGCCGGCCGGCAGTGGCCGGGACCAACGGTCGCTCGATCGGGGTCGGAATGCGTGGCCGCGCGGTCCAGGCATAGCCGTTGCCGGCAAGACCAAGGACGAGGGCGACGACGCAGGCCCACTGGCGCATGAGCCGAGTATGCGCGAACGGCCCGCCATCGCTCACCGGCAGGTCCGGCCGCGGCTCACTGGTGCGTCCGGCGCCGGGTCACGCGCCTGGTCGGCGCCGGGTCACCCGCCCGGTCGGCGCCGGGTCACGCGCCCGGTCGGCGCCGGACCCCGGTGCGTGGGGCACAAATAGAGGCCCCGCGATCGCAACCGCCGGGGGAACGGCGCGTCCGGACGAGGCCTCTGCTCCCCTAACGACCTGAGCTCGATTCCGTTAGGGCACCGCCAGGTCGAGACGGCGGCCCGCTCGGCGCGAAGGCGTTGGGCCCCGCGCGACACGCCGGCCTCGGCGAATGGCGACGCGCCAGCGTTGTCTGCATCAGACGGACACCCCCGGTGCGTTAATCGGGTTTCGCGGCGAATCGCCGGCTTCCAGGCGGGGTAGAGGGCGCTGGCAGCGCGATTTCATCCCGAGCCGAACGTGGCTCGGGACAATTTCGAGGGCGGCCCGACGCTTGAGACTTGTCCCGCGGCGGGAAAGGTGATCTAACTCACCTCCGGCGTCCGTCTGAGGCGAGAGTCGAGCGCCCTGACCATTCCCTCGCCTCGCCAGCCGTCGCCGGTGCTCTGAGCCCCCACGAGCCGCCTGCCGGGCAGTCATGGGTCGCGACCCCCACGCTCCGGCCGAGTGGTGGCGGCCGGGCCGTGGCCGGGCACCGCCACGTCGAGACGGCGGCCGCGTCCGCTAGGCGCCGGGGACCGCCAGGTCGAGACGGCGGCCGATGCGGTCCAGGACCCGATAGAAATTTCGCTTCGAAAGGCGCTCGCGTTCGGCGAGCGTGACCGACGTGCCGCCGCGCTGCTCGTGCCGGCGCAACGGCAGGTCCGGCACCACCAGCGCGCTTCGAGCCGTCCGGCCTTCGCCCTCGTCCCGGAGCACGAGGCTCCACCAGATGTCGAGGTAGCGGGAGAACCGGAATTGCTCGTCGAGCGGGCCGCGGGCGGCCGCATCGGCCCGCCGGAAGGCCATCAGATGGCCCTCGATCGCGGTCGCAGGCACGGGCGCAGGACCCGCTGCGATGACCTTCTCGAACGTTCGAACGTCGGCCGACCCGAGCCCCAACGGCCCGGCGAGCGCCACGGTCGGGTCATCGAGCACTCGAACCAGCGGCGTCACGATGTCGCCCTCGGGCTCGATGCCGGGGTCGAGCAGGATCACCGTCGAGCCGATCGATCGGCGGATGCCGATGTTCAGGGCCGCCGCGTGGCCGAGTCGGGCGCTGGTGCGGATGAGCTCCACCGGCGGTGTGGGCAGGCCGGGACCGGTTCCCATCGACGCAGACGTGCGTGGATCGGTCGCACCCGGCGCCGCGGCGGTTTCGGAATCCGCCATGGACGCCGATCCGACGCCCAGGGCTCGCTCCACTTCGGCCTCTGCGCCCCCATCCATACCGTCAGCCACGACGACCATGGACAGACCTGCCGGGGCGACGCGCCGAACGGCAGCGAGGGCTCGAACGACGATCTCGGCCGCGTGCTCCGTCCCGATGATCACCACCGTCGCGGGGCCGTCGTCCGGCTGGTCAAGCCGGCTCGGGACCGCCTCACTGCGGCCGTAGCGGACGACCTCGCCTTCGACGACCTCGGGCGGATGGGTCGCCTCGAGCCTGTACACCGTGCCGGCGTCGACGACCCGCCAGCCCGCCGCTTCGATCTCGGCGCGAAGCCGGTCGGCGGTTGCCCAATCGCGGGCCGCCCGAGCCGCGGACCGCCGGCGGGCAGCCTCGACGATCTCAGGCGGTGGCGCGTCCCTCGTCAAGCCGGCGAGCGGTACGGCGCCTTGTCGTCGATGTTGCCGACGAACTCGGGCCGCCGCGGGTGACCGAGGAGCTGCCGGATGGCCAGCAACTCGCCGGTGTGGAACCAGTAGTGATAGGTCACCCGAAGGATCGCCGTCCCGAACTGCCGGGCCGGCGCACCCGGGAGCTCGTCCTGCATCCTCGCCTCGTCGAGCTGGTCGAGGTAGGGGTCCGCAGCGGCGGTGACGGTCCGCCACGCCTTGAGCATCTCGGCGAGCGACGGCGTCGTCGCCGGGCCGCCGGTCGCGGCGACCTCGTTGACGATCGGCACGGGAGTCTCGCCTGCGAGCCGCGTCAGCCAGTAGCGCTGCTCGTGCCAGGCCATGTGACCGACGATCCAGCCGATCGAGTTAATCGGCTCGAAGCGCCTGAGCCCGTCGGCTTCGGGGACGCCGCGAAGTCCGCGCAGCCATTCGGAGCGCGTGAATCGAAGCTGCTCGACGAGCGGGTGGGCCATCGCCCGGCATGGTAGCGGCAGCTGCTGCGCGGCGCCGGATCGGACTCAGACGGAGCGGGCACCGGCTTGCCCGCGGGCTTAGATCCTGATGACGCCGACCAGCCAGAGGATCACGACCACGACGATGATCACGCCGACGATTCCGATACCACCGCGACTGTTCATCTTGGCCTCCCACCTCACGTACGGGGCCTCGTTGAAAGCGAGGTCTGGCCCGCCTCCGCAAACGTAGCGCGGCCGGGCGCGTCCCACAAGACCTCGTGCGCGTTCCAAATCGGGCATGCCCAATCGACTCTTGCCGAGGTACGCCCGAGATAGCGGGGAACCCAGCCGAGCCCGGTCGCGTCTTCGGCTCCAACACGACCGGCCCAACCGGACCGGCCCAGCTCCGGAGGTCGCACGATGCACCGACGACTGCGGACGGCTCTCCTGGGAGCCGCGCTCGCCCTGATCGTTACGGCGGGCCCAACCATCGCCTGCGGCGGCCTGATCGGCCCCAACGGCGCCGTGAATCTCCTGCGCACGACCACGTTCGCGGGCTACCACGATGGCGTCGAGCACTACATCACCGCCTTCCAGTTCGCCGGCGGCGGCGGCGCGTTCGGTTCGATCACGCCCCTGCCCGGGGTGCCCTCGAAGGTCGAGAAGGGCGGCGACTGGACGCTCCAGCGGCTCATCCGCGAGACCAACCCGCCAAAACCGGCCGCTGACGCCCTTCGATTTGAAGCCGCGGCGGGCGCCCAGGTCCTCATGGAGGTCCGCATCGACGCGCTCGACGTGACCGTCCTGAAGGGCGGCGCCGCGGACGTCGGCCAATGGGCCAAGGACCATGGATTCCGGCTGCCGCCCGATGCTCCCGAGGTCCTCGAGTTCTACGCGCAACGCAGCCCCATCTTCCTGGCCGCTGTGTTCGATGCCGACGCGGCCCAGGCCCGCGGCCAGTCGATCGGCGACGGGACGCCCGTCCACATCTCCATCCCGACGCCGAATCCGTGGGTCCCGATCCGCATCCTCGCCCTGGGCAAGGATGGCCAGGCTGTCGTCGACGCCGACGTCTACCTGCTCACCGATCGCGCCCCGGCCCTCCTGCCGGCGCCCACCGGGAGCAACGGCATGCGCCTGGACCACAGCGCTCCCGCGTCGGACGGCCTGCTGGCCGACCTGCGGTCGGATCGTGGCATGGAATGGGTGCCGGACTCCGGCTGGTTGACCAAGGTCACCGTGGACGCCATCGCGCCGCAGCTGACGTACGACCTCGCCATCGATGCCAGTGGGCAGGGTGTGCCGTCCTGGATCCAGGCCGGCCTGTCCCTTCCCGCCCAGGCTCCGCCGGCCCCGATCGCATCGGAGCCCGGCCCCTCGCCTCTCGCGATGCTCCTGGCGGCCGCACTGGCCGGCATCGGGGTTGCGCTCCTCACGCTGGGGCTCACCCGGCCGCGATCCGGTCGGTTCACCCCGGCGTCGTGAGGCACAGTGTGTCGCGCTCAGTGGCCCGCGCCGTGCGTGGCGGCCTCGTTGTCGCAGCTCTCGCCGCCGTGGCGGGAGCTGCGGCCCTCGCTTCAGCCGCCAACCAGTCGCCGTCCCAGCCCGAGATCGTGATCGACATCCGCTACTCGCACTTCGACCCACCGCACATCACCGTCCCGGTCGGTGTGCCGGTGACGATCCGGCTGCGCAACGAGGACCCGATCGATCACGAGTGGATCGTTGGTGACGCGGCCCTCCATGCCGTCCACCGGACGAGCGCCGAGCCGCTGCATCCGCACATCGCGACGGAGATCGCCATCCCGGCGATGTCCGAGCGAACGACCACCATCACCTTCCAGGCGCCGGGCGAGCTCGCCTACATCTGCCACCTGCCGGGCCACGAGGCCTACGGCATGGTCGGCTGGGTCACCGTCGAGCCTTGAGCTTCCGCCAGCCACCCGCTCGGTTGTTGGCGATGATCTGGCGGAACATCGTCAGCAGTGCCGGGCGGTTGATCGCTTCGCCCTGACGAATGGCGATCATTCGGCCCGTCTGGTTGTTGTGCCCGCCGGTGATGATCCCCTCCGGATCCGGGACGATCGCCCCGTCATACAGGAACACGCTGACGTGGTCCTTGGCTGACAACAAGGCGCAGATGTTCCCATCCAGCACGAAGTACGGCTGGACGGTCCGTTTGATCGTCTCGATGACCTGAGGGTCAGCCTCGTGGACGAGATCTCGGACTTCCCGGCAGATGGCCTGCTGCCAACCTGGCAGGGCGTTGATGTAGTCATCAACCCGCGGGTCACGGGTCCAGCTCACGGATTCCCTCCGGCACCTGCGGCCGCGGTCGCTCGAATGGCGCCCCCGGACGGATTCGAACCGCCGACGCCAGCCTTAGGACGGCTGCGCTCTATCCACTGAGCTACGGGGGCGTGCCGCGATCGTACCCCAGGCCCGCACGCGAACCCGCATCCGGGAGGCGCCGCTGAGCCCGATGTAGCATGCCGACCGTGGTCGCTCCCCTCCCCGATCTGGTCCTGTACGTGCGCCCGGGTTGCTCGCTGTGCGATGAGGCGCGCGAAGCCATTGGCCTGGTCATCGCCGATCGCCGGGCGCGTGGCGCGTCCGTGCCTGCGGTCGTCGAACGAAACATCGAGGCAGACGAAGCGCTCCACCGGGCCTACCTGGAGCGTATCCCCGTCGTGGAGCTGGGTGAGCACCGGCTCGAGCTGCTCGTGACCGTTGGCAAGCTCCGCCGGCTGCTCGCCGACGTGCTCGACGAGGATCCTGTTTCTCCCACCCGGTGGCCCGCTGGGAACCGGCGCCCTGGCAGCCCCGTCGAACGGGCCTGATGGAGCTCACGATCGCGGTCGCCGTCGGAGCCGGCCTGCTCAGCTTCCTCTCGCCGTGCGTCCTGCCACTCGTGCCGGCCTACCTTGGCCAGCTCACCGCGGTCGCGGTCGTGGGCCGCTCCGAGGGCGACCCGTCGCGCTGGTTGGCGATCCGCCACGCGCTGGCGTTCGTGGCTGGATTCGGCGGGGTCTTCACCCTGCTCGGAGTCACCGCCACCTATCTCGCCGGGCCGCTGGTCGACTACCTGCCGCTGCTTCGGCAGCTCGGCGGCATCGTGCTGATCGTCCTCGGGCTGAACCTCGCCGGGGTCCTTCGCATCCCGGCGCTGGATCGCACGTGGCGGCCGCTCGAGGCGGGCGCGGCGGCATCGCTGGCCGGCACGACCGGGACCGTCGCGCTCGCCGCACCGGGCGGTCCGGGAGGCACCCCATCGGTCGCGTCGTTCGGCGATCGGCTGGGCGGGCGGATCGTCGCCGCCCGAGGCGGCTGGGTCGCGTCGCTGGGCCTGGGCGCGATCTTCGCGATCGGCTGGACGCCTTGCATCGGGATCATCCTCGGCGGGATCCTGACCCTGGCCGCGACCAGCGGATCGACCGCCCAGGGAGCGATCCTCCTCATCGCCTACACGATCGGCCTGGGCCTGCCATTCATTGCCATCGCCGCAGCCTACGATCGGGCGCCGGGGCTCGTCCGGCCGCTCGTTGCCCGCGGCCGGCTCGTTTCGGCGATCGGCGGCCTGCTGGTCGCCCTGATCGGCGTCGCGATGCTGCTCGACTGGCTGGCGCTGCTACCGCAGTACGTGCCGTTCAATACCCAGATCTGACGCGTGACCGAGCAAGGGGTCGAGTCCGGCCCGCCGGCCTCCCCGATGCCTGCGGCTGCCGATGCCACGCCGACACCGGCCGCGCCGGCCGCACCTCCTGCCCGGCCACTCCGCCGCCGAAGCGTCGGTCCCTTCAGCCTCCGCCAGGTCACCCTGGCGATCGGGATCGTGAGCCTCGCCGCGATCGTGCTCACCCTGGCCACCGTTCCCCTCGGCTCTGTCGGTCCGGGCCTGCCCGTCCCGAACCCGAGCGCGTACCTGCTCCGCTCGCCGCTGCCGGGCCTCCGACCCGGCGATCTCGCGCCCGACTTTGCCGGCACCCGCGATGACGGGACGGCGTTCCAGCTGCTCGACCTCGATGGCCAGCCGATCCGGCTCGCGAACCTCCGGGGCAAGGCTGTCTGGCTCAACTTCTGGGCCAGCTGGTGCCCACCGTGCCAGTCCGAGACACCGATCCTGCGGACGATGGACCAGACGTATCGGGACCGCGGCCTCGTCCTGGTCGGGATCCAGGTCCAGCAGACGGTCGAGGACGGCCGGATCTACGCCGCGAAATACGAGCTGGGCTATCGGATCGGCGCCGACGTCGCTGCCGACGTCTTCCGGACCTACAAGGTCTTCGCCCTGCCCACGCAGTTCTTCATCGATCCGAACGGCGTGGTCCGGCAGGTCGTCAACGGGCCGCTTGACGAGACCTCCGCCGCTGCCCTGATCGAATCGATCCTCCCGGCTCCGACGCCCCGGGCGTCGACGCCGTCGCCGTCGCGATAGCCCGGGTTCGCGCCATCAGCTGATGGCCGCGGACCGCTCTTGACCGCCGGGGCCTGCGATCGCAGACGGGCGAATGTTCGCGTTCCGGTGGAACACATTGTCCGGGTCGTAGCGGTCCTTGAGGGCCTGGAGGCGGCGGTATTTGGCATCGCCGTAGGCGGCCCGGACGCGGTCGTTCCCCTCGTCGCCCATGTTGTTGACATACGACCCCTGGCTCGCGAACGGCGCCACGGCCCCCCATGCACGGCGGACGTGCTCGATGCGGACATCGTCCTCGGCCGGATCCTCCCAGCCGGACACGGCCAGAAAATCGAAACGGGCGTCTCGATGGCTGAACGCGGTGTCATCCTCGCCCACGCGCGAGATCGCCCCGCCGAGCTGGACGATCTCTACCCCGGCCACGGGGGATTCGCTGCCTGCCCCGCGAGTCAGGAAGGCCTCGATGCCGGCGTCGGGCAGGCTGGAGATGAACGACGACTTCCAGTACATCCGCTGGCCCGGGTGCATGTTCTCGTCGGACTGGGTCTGAAGATCGCGATAGCTGCGGCCAGCCGACACGGGGGTTTCCAGGACCGGCGAGTGCCCCGCGATCACCGGCTCGATGACGCGACGCCCTTCGTCGTACTCGCCCAGGTAGCCCCAGTCGATTGCCGCCACGGGTTGGCCGATGAACTCGGCGGGCAGGTGATGATCGGCTCGGCCCAGGGTCGCCGCCGCGATCCCCAGGAACCGATCCGGAAATCCATCCGCAGCGGCGAGCAGATTTCGGATCACCGGCAGCGCGTCGTCATACCGGAAGAAGGAGGTCCCGCCGGACACGACCGGCGGGAGACGATGCAGCCGGAACTCGAACTCGGTCGCAACGCCGAAGTTTCCGCCACCGCCTCGGAGGCCCCACAGAAGGTCGGCGTTCTCGGTCTCGGTTGCTCGAACCACCTCTCCGGCGGCGGTCACGACGGTCACCCCGACGAGGTTGTCGCACGCCAGGCCATACATCCTCGCCAGCCAGCCGTAGCCGCCGCCCAGGGTCAGCCCGCCGACTCCCGTGTGCGAGACCATGCCCGCCGTCGTGCACAGGCCGACCGCGGCCGTGGCGCTGTCCAGCTCGCGGAGCAGGGCACCACCCCCGACGATGGCACGGCGAGCGTCAGCGTCCACGGTGACCGCATTGAGGAGCCGCAGGTCGATCACCATGCCGCCATCGACCGTCGACGCGCCGGCGATGTTGTGGCCACCGCCGCGCACGGCGATCTGGAGGCCGTTCACCCGGGCGGTCAGGATCGCGGCAGCCACGTCAGGTTCCGAGCGCGGGCGGACGATGGCGGCCGGCCGCTTGTCGATCATCCCGTTCCAGACCCGCCGACCGTCGTCGTAGGCCGCGTCCTCGGGGAGCACGAGCTCACCGGTCAGACGCGCCCGGAGATCGCGGGCTGCAGAGGGATCAAGACCGGGGATCGCAGCTGTCATGTTCATACCCGACACCGTAGCCGCCGGCGACGAGCTGCCTATGCCGGAGGACCCTCGGGTTTGCTGCTGTCCGTGGTCTCGAGGCGATGGACCAGCTCGACGCGGGAGGCCACGTCGAGAGCGCGGTAGACGGCGGTGAGATGGGCCTCCACGGTGTTGACGCTGACTCCCATCGCGGCCGCGATCTCCTTGTTCGAGCGGCCATCGACCGCCAGCGTCGCGACTCGCCGCTGGGTCGGCGTCAGCGTGCTGCCTGCCGGCCGCCGACCGCCGAGTCGACCGAGCTCCTGGCTTGCGCGCCTGGCCCACACGGTGGAGCCGAGAGCCGCGAATGAATCGCGAGCCGATTCGAGCGCTGCACGTGCCGCTCCTCGACGCCGGAGCAGCCGGAGTGCGACCCCCGACGCGAGATGGGTCCGCGCCACCTCGAAGGGCGCAGTGGTGGCGGCGAGGGCCGCGAGCGAGCGGTCGAATGCTTCCAGCGCCTCCTCGGGCCGGCCCTCCGCCATGATGAGCAGTCCGTGGACCCGCGCTGCCGGGCCCAGCGCCCGGGGGCTCCCGGACAGCTCGGCGAGCGCCCGATACTCCGCCACGAGCCGGCGTGCCAGGTCGAGCTGGCCGGCAGCGACGAGGGCCTCGGTGGCGGGCGACCAGGCCTGGTGGGTCGGATCCCGGTACCCCAGGCCCAGCAACCGATCCGGCAGCGGGGCCAGCCAGGAGGCCGCTTCAGGGACGTTGCCGAGCGACAGCTCAACGAAACCGAGGACTGTGCTCGCATCGATCTCGAAGAGCGCATCGCCCACCCTGTGGGCCACCTCGAGCGCGGCGTGCGCATCGCGACGTGCGTCCTCCATCCGACCGGCGTGCGCCTCGACCCGGGCAGCAGTCGCGAGGATCAGGCCCCGGAATTGGGGATCCTCGAGCTGCTCTGAGAGCTCTCGGGCAGCATCGGCGTATTGGAGCGCCGCACCGTATCGGCCGGCGTACGTCTCGACCTGGATCAAATGGAAGAGCAGGTGGCCGTGTGTTCCTTCGTCGCCGGCATCCAGCGCCCGCGCATCGCACTCGAGCAACTGCTGCCGAGCCTCATTGAGACGACCGGCACGCAGCAGCCGCTGTGTCTCGGTGATCGACGGGCTCTCATGGAACTCGAGCTGGATGTCGAGGGACTGTTCCACCGCCAGGCCCCGATCGAGCAGGCCGGGGGTCACGTCGAGGGCGAGCATCTCGGCTTGCGAGGTCCGCGCGATCGCGCGGGCGAGTCGCGCGGCCTCACCGAGCCGCTCAGCGATGGCCAAGCCAGACCGAGCGGCGCCCACAGCATCAGCCACGGCACCGCGCAACAGGCGCATCCACGACAGAAAGGCCAGGACGTCCACCTGCATGCCCTCGTCGTTGGCGGCCGCGCGAAGGGCTTCCTGGCAATACCGCTCGATCGTCGGGAGATCGTCACGCCGAGCGCGGGCCAGCGCGAAGAGGACGCTAGCGCGATCAGGGGCGCCCGGGTCCTCGACCATGAGACCGTCGAGGATGGTCACGCCCCGCGCTCGATCCCCCGCCATGCGGTACGAATCCGCGGCAGCGAGAAGCCGTGCCCGCCGCTGCGTCGGTTGCTCTGCAGGCGTCAACTCTGCGGCTCGCTGTGCGAGCTCCGCGGCCGCTCCCGTCGCACCGCGCGCCGACGCGCGTTCTGCCGCGT
>DASQFM010000110.1:0-6935 GCA_035633135.1 Candidatus Eiseniibacteriota bacterium | reverse complement strand
ATCGACCGCGACTCGTGCCCGAGGCATGGCGATGATGCCGGCGACAGGGGCGCGGGCAACGATCGTTCCGGCTGCTCACCTGCCGGCCGGACCAGCAGAGCTGCTGCTCCTCGGCTGGGACGAGACGTTCGCGGCGGCGTGGTCCGAGTTCGCAGGTTCGGGTTTCGAACCCGGGCGAATCGTCGCCGGCGAGCGGGGCTCCCTCCAGGTCGCGACCGCGGCCGGCGACGTCAGCGCAAGCATCGCCGGCCGCCTGCGCCACGCGGCCGAGGTCGATCCCGAGGCGCTCTTTCCGGCTGTCGGCGACTGGGTCGCCCTGTCGGATGCCGGATCGGGCGCGGCGGTGATCCACGCCGTCCTGCCTCGCGCATCCGCGATCGTGCGCCGCGGGCCGGTGGACCGCAGCGTGCCGAGCCAGGTCCTGGCGGCCAACGTCGACGTGGCCTTCCTGGTGACCTCGCTGAACGCCGAGTTCAACGTGCGACGGCTGGAGCGGTACGTTGCGGTCGCCTGGGAGTCCGGCGCCCTGCCGGTCGTCGTCCTGTCGAAGGCCGACCTCGCCGAGGACGCCAAGGGTCGGCGCGGAGCCGCCGAGGCCTCGGCCCCGGGCGTCGAGGTCGTGGTGGCGTCGGCGGTCACCGGTCAGGGGCTGGGCGAGCTGCGGCGCCATCTCGGCGTCGGGCGGACGATGGTCTTCATCGGCTCGTCGGGCGTTGGCAAGTCGAGCCTCGTCAATGCGCTGGCCGGCGCACCGCTCCTGGCCGTGGCGGCGATCCGCGAGGACGACGCCCGGGGCCGCCACACGACCACCCGCCGCCAGCTCATCCGGCTCAGCGACGGGCTCGTCATCGACACGCCGGGGCTGCGTGAGCTTGCCCTCCTCGATGCCGACGGCCTCTCCGACGCGTTCGGCGAGATCGAGGCGATCGCCCTCGGCTGCCGCTTCCGCGACTGCCGGCATCAGTCCGAGCCGGGCTGCGCGATTCGCGTGGCCGTCGCCGAGGGCTCGCTCGACGCTGACCGCCTCGGGGCATTCCGCAAGCTCGAGCGCGAGGCGCACCGGGCGGAGCTGGCCACGAACGCGGTGGCCCGCAAGGCCGAGCGCCGCAAGTGGACGGCGATGGTCAAGGGCGTCGGGCGCTCGATGGACCTCAAATACGGTCGCGATCGATGACCGGCTCCGTGGCCGTCGCGCCGCCCGGCGTCACGTTCCGCGCGTTCGATCCGGCGGCCGATTTTCCGAGGGTCGCCGAGCTGATCTCGACCTGCCACCGCCACGATGACATCGACTGGCTGCCGACCGCCACCGAGGTCGCGCACGACTGGAGCCCGGCACCCGGGTTCTCGCCGGCCAGGGACGTCCTCGTCGCCGAGTCGGCGGGCAGGACGGTGGGCGTTGTCACGATCGAGTGGCGACTGCGCGGCGGGAAGGTCGTCCACCACGTCGAGATCTGGGTGCGGCCGGAGGCCCGCCGCCGGGGGATCGGCCGGGCGTTGCTGGGCTGGGCCGAAGCGCGGGCGCGAAGCTCCATTCCCGGCGGCGAAGGTGGCGCACCCGACGCCCCGCACGAGGTCGGCGGCTGGGCCGACTCCGAGGTCGCCGGGCACGCCGAGCTCGCTGCCGCCCGCGGATACCGGATCGTCCGCTATTTCTATGACATGCGCCGCCCGGTCGCGGATCCGATCCCCGAGGCGCCGCTGCCGGCCGGCCTCGAGGTGCGCTCCGTGCAGCCCGACGACCATCGCCGGATCTGGGACGCCGACATCGAGGCGTTCGCCGATCACTGGGAAGCAGGAAAGCGCGTCGAGGAGGACTTCGAACGGTGGTTCACCGCGCCGTGGCTCGACACCTCCCTGTGGCAGGTCGCCTGGGATGGCGACGAAGTCGCGGGCTCGATCATGACCTCGATCAACCGCCAGGAGAACGAACGACTGGGAGTGAGGATTGCGTGGCTCGACCACGTATCGGTCCGACGGCCGTGGCGCAACCGCGGGCTCGCGGCGGCCCTGATCGGCTCGACCGTGCAGCTGCTCCGCACGCGAGACGCCGACTTCGCCGCGCTCGGCGTCGACGCCGAGAACCTGACCGGCGCGCTCCGGCTCTACGAGAAGATGGGCTTCAGCCGGCATAAGACAGGGATTGCGTATCGGAAAGCGCTGGAGGCCTGACCGCGGCAGGGTAGGGGGCTCGGCCACGGCGCCGGCACGGGGATCCAGCCGCCGCGGTGCGTCGACGGGCAACTTGCGAAGGCGCTTCGGCCTTGCGACAGCGGCCACGCGGCCGGGCGCTTCGACCTGCACCTGGAGCTACGCTTCGATCGTGCGATGCGGCGCGCGCATCGACTTCGGCAGGTTTCGGCGTTCTGATGCGCGGCAGTCATCGATCTTCAGTAATCCACCTACTCATGAGGGTCATCCTCCGCGAATCTCTCGCCCGGCGCGCTCGGCAAGCACGGATCCGCCACCTACGCGGCAAATCCATGCCCAGCGCGCATCAGATCGATGGCCGAGGCCAAATGTGATGCGTGCCGCACATCGTCTCGCCCACACGCGCGGGCGGCGGCTGCTGCCGGCGCGCCCGGACGGTGGCGCGCGAGCCTTCGTCCGCCTCGCGTCCAGGAAGCCCCTCGAGGCCTGATCGAGGACCCGCGGATCGGACGGCTGCCTTCTCGGCTCAGACCGGCAGCCGGCGCTCCCGGGCGATCCATTCCAGCCAGGCCCGCTCGCGGCCGATCGTGGTCAGCGGGCCATGGCCCGGCAGCACGGCCAGCCGGTCATCGAGCCCCCGCAGGCGGTCGAGCGACTCGACCATCGCCTCCGCCGACCCGCCCGGCAGGTCGACCCGGCCGAACGAGCCGGCAAAGAGCGTGTCGCCGCTGAGCAGCAGGCCGTCGTCGCCGTCGAGCAGGCAGACCGAGCCCTCGGTGTGGCCGGGGGTGTGCAGGACCGTCAGGCGGATCGCACCGAAGCGGATCTCGCCGCCCTCCGCAAGGTCGACTGCCGGCACCGACGGCGGGATGTCGAACGGGGCCCACAGTGGCTGCGGGTCGGTCAACCGATGCGCATCGAGGGGGTGGACCGCGATGTCGGCGCCCGTGTCCGCCGCGACCGCGGCGTTGTCGCCGATGTGATCCCAGTGGCCGTGGGTCGAGACGATCAGCTTGAGGGTCCAGCCACGGGCCGCCAGCTCGTCGTGGATCCAGGCCCGCGACGGGATCGCGGTGTCGATCGCGATCGCTTCACGGCTCTGCTCGTCGGCCAGCAGGTGGACGTTCGTGGCCGCCGGACCGGTGACCCGCAGCAGCCGCTCCAAGCGGGCCCTATGCCTCCAGCTTCGCCCGGATGCAGTCGAAGGCCTGCCCGATCTGGCGATCGGCCGAGGTCTCGATGAGGCGCGAGCCGGCGCCCGCGAATGCGCCGGAGATCGCGACACTGGCCGACCAGTCCAGCGTCGTCGGACCGCCGGCCGGTCCCGAAAGCCGCAGCTCCCCGGTCGCATCGACCGCGGTGCCCTGCGCCTGACCGCTCGCCCGGAACACCACGCGATCCGGCGGGTCGGCTTCGAGGACCTCCAGGTTTACGATGATGCCGGCGACGATGAAGCCCAGGCTGACCTTTGCGTGGGCCGTGAAATGCGTTGCATCGACCGCATCGATCGACTCGACGCCTGGGCCACACGATCCGACCTCGCGGAGATCGCTCACGAAGGCCCAGACACGGTCCCGCGGCGCGTTGATGTCCACGCTTCCCGAGAACTGCATGCGGTCATGCTACGGGCTCCAGACGACCACGCCGATCGAGAGCTTGGAGTCCTCGCCGAGCGAGACGCCGCCGTTGAGCTCAACGGTCGCTCGACGGTCCAGAGAAGCAGTGAGCCGGCCGTCGCGCTCGCTGCCGGGCGCCGTCCAGGTCTGATCGCGGAGGAACGTCTCCAACTCGCGGCGATCGGTCCAGCGGCGCCGCTCGGTCTCGACGAGCCGGACCTGCGGCTGTTTTCCTCGCGCGATCAGCAGCTCAACAAACGACGCCAGGGCCGGCAGGGCCACCCGCTCCTCGCCGTGGACATCGGGCCAGAACGGTGCGGCGATCGCACCCGGGCTGCGTTCCATCAGCACGGCGACGCAGGTTCGCCGTGCGGCGGCTTCCATCGCGTCGAGGAAGGGGCCGATCGCTTCAACGTCATAGCCGACGTGGGCGATGAGCGCGACGTCGGCGACCGGGAGCGGTCCGAGCGCGGCGCGTCCCGCCGCACCGTCCGGCTGGGCCGGATCGAGCGGCCAGCGGCCCTCGATCGGGCGGATGTTGACGACCCCGAATTCCGCCATCGCCTCGCGCAGCGCGACCAGCATCGCCGGAGATGGATCGAGGGCGATCACCTCGCGGACCGCGCACGCGAGCGGTAGCGCGTAGCGCCCCGCGCCGGCCCCGATATCGAGGACGACGTCGTCGGGCCGCACGATCGACTGCAGGGCGGCCAGCACCGGATCGTCGGTTCGTTGCGGATCGGCCCGGAACAGCGAGCTGACCGGGCGGTAGAAATCGGTGCCCTGGGGAACCTCCCGGACGCGCTCGACCTGCTCTCGGTTGGCGCGGACCCGGCCAGCCCACGAGGCCTCGACGAGCCCGACGAGATCGGCCGGCGTGTCGACGTCCGGATTGTCGCCGTCGACCGGCACCACGAGGACGAGCTCGGGGTGGGCCTCGATCAGCGGCCCGAGGCCCCGATCGCCGCGCGCTTCGCGGGCCAGGCCGAAGGCGGACCGGGCGACGAGGACGGGGTTGGCGCCGCTGCCGGCGGCATAGCGCGGCACGACGAACGCCGCACCCACGGCCCGGCCGTCCTCGTATCGGGAGACCAGGCTTCGGATGACGACCGGGTCGGTGCGCGGTTGGTCACCGAGGAGCACGACCACGACATCGACCGGCGGGTCGACGCCGGCCACAGCGTCGATCCCGATGGCCAGCGACGAAGCGAGCCCCCGACCGGGACTCGGGTTTCGCAGCCGCCGCTCGCCGGCCCAGGCGACCTCGGCCTCGATCGAATCTGCGGCCGCGCCGAGGACCACGACGATCGGCTCCAGGCCCGCGGCCCGCGCCGCGACGAGGCTGTGCTCGAGCAGTGGTCGCCCGTCAAAGCGGGCCAGTGCCTTCGGGGCACCGAACCGGCTCGCGCTGCCGGCGGCGAGGATCAGGCCGGCGACGCGCATCGGCCGCTTCGAGCCAGCGCGCGCGCGGGCACCGGCCCCTTTCGGCGCCGGGCCCTTGCCGGGCCCGCCGATCGACGGAGGCCCGTCATCCGCCGCCAGCGGGCAACGGCTCAGCGGGCAACGGCTCGGCAACCTGGCTCTTCGTCGCCGCCCACTCGACCATCGGTCGGCCGGACCCGCCGTAGCGGTCCGCCACGATCTCGGCCAGGATCGCCAGCGCGATCTCCGCCGCCCCCCGGCCGCCGAGGTCGAGCCCGATCGGGCCGCGCAGCCTGGCGATCTGGGCCTCGGACACGCCCGCGGCGCTGAGGCGCTCGCGACGGTCGACCTGCGTCTTCCGCGAGCCGATGGCGCCGACATACCGGCAACCGCGGCGGAGCGCCTCGACGATCGCCGGTTCGTCAAACTTCTCATCGTGGCTGAGCACGGCCACCGCGTCGTTGGGGCCGAGCCGGATCTCGTCGGCGACCGAATCGAGCCAGCCGACAATGAGCCGGTCGGCATCCGGAAACCGCTCTCGGGTCGCGAATGCCGCGCGCCCGTCGACGACTACGGTCCCGTAGCCAAGGCCCCGGGCGAGGGCGTCGAGGGACCGCGCCACTTCGACCGCGCCCACGATGACCAGCCGGGGACGGACGGGAAATGCCTCGATGAAGTAGGCCCGCCCGCCGAGCTCGACGGTTCGTGAGCTTCCCCGATTGAGCGCTTCGCGCGCGGCGGCCACGAGATCCGTATCGAGGGCAGGATCGCCAAGCGTGCCCTCCAACGAGCCGTCGTCGCGGATCATGAGCGGTGGCTCTGGTGGCGCCCCAACCCCCGGCTCGTGCGGTCCCAGCTCCGCCGGCGGGGCGTCGGGCGGGAGCGGGGTGGCGATAGCGGACCCACGGCCGCCGTCAGCGAGGGCGTCCCGGGCCGCCGCGATCCCCGGCTCCGGCACGGCGGGCTGGACGAGGACATCGATGGTGCCGCCACAGGCCAGGCCGACGGCCCACGCCTGCTCGTCGCTGATCCCGTAGCGGATGACCCGGCTGTTGCCGCTCGCGCGCGCGCGCTCGATCTCCTCCGCGGCGGCGCCTTCGACACAGCCGCCGCTGACCGAGCCGGCGATCCGGCCGTCGGTCGCCTGGAGCAGCACCGCCCCCGCGGGGCGGGGTGCCGAACCGAACGTCCGGACGACCACCGCCCGACCGGCCTCGGCGCCGTCGGCGCGCCAGCCGTCGAGCGTCTCGAGCAGCTCCTTCATCGACGTGGTCCAGCCTCAAGTGGACGCGCGACCGAGGGATCCCCGCCCGGCGCGATCCGGGCCGGCGGCTCGACCGCCCAGGTGCCGGTCGACGGGCTCTCGGGCGAGACGTGGGCAGCGGCCTCGCGACCCGGGTTGGGGTCGCCGGCTCGCACGCCCGAGAGGATCTCGCCGAGCCGCTCGAGGCTGGCGACGGTCCCCGCCGGCAGGAAGTCGTCGATGTAGGGAAACGCGGCCCGCATGCCGGCGGCGAGCGGTTGGTAGCCGGCCGTGCCGGCCAGGGGATTCAGCCAGATCAGCCGATGGCAGCTGCGTCGCAGCCGGGCCGTCTCGGTCTCCACGAGCGCGGGGTCGCCGCGGTCCCAGCCATCCGAGACGACGATGACGATCCCGCTCGAGCGGAGCGTCCGCCGCGCCCAGCGCAGGTTGAACTCGCGGAACGATTCGCCGATCCGCGTCCCGCCGGCCCAGTCCGAGACGGCCTC
>DASQFM010000109.1:0-1991 GCA_035633135.1 Candidatus Eiseniibacteriota bacterium | reverse complement strand
GATACGCGCGCAGCGTGCTGCCGCGAACCGGGTCGTACAGCTGGTCGGCGGGATAGCCGTAGTCGACGATCAGCAACAGGCCGCGTTGGAGACCCACAAGCGCCCCGGACATCCAAGGGTCGATCTCGAGACAGATCTCGGCTCGCTGGCCGTCGGCGAGCTGGATTCCTTCATCGGCCAGCCGGGACGCAATCGCAGCCGTCGACGGCGCACCCGTCTCCAGCACGAGATCGCCCGTGCCATCGAGGGCGACGAAGACTTCACGGAGATCGCGACCCGGGCCGCCTTCCACCATGTGCACCGGCAACGCATCGAGCAGCTCATTGGCCAGGAGGAGCCCGTCCGACGACCGATCGTCGATCGGTTCCAGGCGGTCACCGAATCCGGCGGCGGAGAACCGCGCTCGTACCTGCTCGAGGCGCGCGGGCGAGGCCTCCGCCGCCTGGTAGCGGATGGCCTCGGCCAGGTCGGAGCCGGACCGCCGCAGGCCATCGAGAATCCCGAGCCCGAGGGCCCCGGTCCCCGCTCCGTGTTCCCGGATCACGAACCGAGGGGACCGGCCCAGCCGGTCCCACACCTCCTCGGCCTGGCGCGCGATCGCCCAGCCGAAGATCGCATGACCTTCCGGCGCGGTCAGGAAATCACCCCCGCGACCTGGCCCGCCAGCGGCGGCGGTGTAGTAGCCGTCCTCCGGGTCGTACAGGGCGATGGCCATGAACCGCGCGAAGGTCATCGGCCCGGTCTCGCGAATCTCGCCCACGATCCGGGCAAGCAGCGCCGGCTCGCTGGCGGGCAGCGGCGCGTTTGGATCGAGCTCCGCGACCCGTCGGACTCCGACGGTCATGCCGCGCTCGCGGGCGTCAGCATCGTTCGAGCTCATCGAGATCGCCGCCGCCGCAGGAGCAGCCGAAGGCCCGGGCCGACCAGGCTGTGGCCGCCGAGCACGATCGGAACGGGGGCGGTGAGCGCCGAAGCGGTCAGCGCCCGAAGCCAGCCATCGCCGATCCGGTCTGGCAAGAGCAAATCCGAGGCAAAGCGATCCTCCGCGGCGGGCCAACGACGCTCGTCAGCCCCTAGGCGATGCGCCAGAAGGACGCGGGTATCGATGACCGCGCCGTCGGACAGCGCGGTCACCACTGCGCCGAGGGCCGCCGGGCCTCGCTCGTCGAGCAGCAGACCGAGCACCGAGCGTGGCGGCCGGACCTTGGTCGGAGGGGCGGCCATCGCCATCGGGGTCGAGGCGCGCAGGCCTCGCTCCTCGATCAGCGCGCGAATCCGGCAAGCGGTCGCCCGCTCGAGCCCCCGAAGCGAGGTCGGGCTCGTCCGACCGGCCACGAGCAGCTCGGCCCGCCGATCGGCGGCGACGTCCAGGAGGGCAGCCATCCGCTCCCGAACGGCACCGATATCGACCCCCGCGGGCGCCGCCGCGCCCATGTGGAACCCGGCCGGCGGCGCCATGCGCCGCGCTTTCGCCGGGGGCTTTCCAATCAGGAGCACATCGATTGGCGAATCGAGGTCCATCTGGAGACGAGCTTGCGCCCGAAAGTCCTCCACGCGGATCCCGGCGACCTCCTCGAGCCAGCGCGGCAGGGCGTTGTCGCCGGGCAGATCGGGCACGTCACGGAGGATGTCCGCCCGGCCGACGGCCACGACGTCGGCCGAGTAGCGGTTGTTGACGAGCGCGCGCGGCTCGCCTGACCCGGCCACGGCCGAAAGCGCACGAAAGTCTGCAGATCGGGCCAACGGGACTGCGCCTGACCCGAGCACGATCAGGCCCCCGGCATCCCGGCCCAGGGCCGTGTCCAGGCCCTGGACGAGCGCGCGGAGCCGCGCGCCGAACGGCGTCTCGTCGGGGAGTGCCGTGATGACCTCGATATCGTCGACCCCCGCGTCGACGAACCCCCGGCGAAGCCGGCCGGCATTCGCCGAACGCGCCTCGCTGAGCCATCGCTCGAGGACGCCCCCGCCCGGTCCGGGCTCGACGTGCAGAA
>DASQFM010000108.1:0-5011 GCA_035633135.1 Candidatus Eiseniibacteriota bacterium | reverse complement strand
CCGGTCATCGACCTGCTCTTCCCGGCGGGGGCACCGGCCCGGATCCCGATCATCGCCGTCACCGGGACCAACGGCAAGACGACGACCGTCCGGATGATCGCCCACATCCTGAAGCTGATGGGCCGGCGGGTCGGGCTGACCTCGACCGACGGCATCGTCGTCGATGGCCGGATGATCCGGCGGGGCGACATGTCGGGGCCCAAGTCGGCCCGGATGATCCTCCAGAACCCGACCGTCGATACCGCCGTGTTCGAGGTCGCCAGGGGCGGCATCCTCCGGGAAGGCCTGGGCTATGACCGCAACGACATCGCGGTGATCACCAATGTCACCGGCGACCACCTCGGGATCGGCGGCATCGTCACGCTCCGTCAGCTGGCCGACGTGAAGGGCGTCCTCGTCGAGGCAGTGCCGCGATCAGGGACGGCCGTGCTGAACGCGGACGACCCGAATGTTGCCCGCATGGGCTCGCGCTGCGACGGCGCGGTCGTGTACTTCTCGATGGAGACCGAGAAGGGCAGCCCGGGCTTCGACCGGGTCGACGGACATTGCGGCCGGGGCGGCGCCGCATTCGTCATTCGCCGGACGCCCGAGGGCGACCAGATCGTGTTGCGCCACGGTCCCCGGACGATGCCGGCGCTGTACACCCACCTCGTGCCCGCGACCTTCGGCGGCAAGGCCCGGATGAACGTGGCGAACGCCCTCGCCGCGGCTGCCGCGGCTTGGGCGAGCGGCGCCCACCTGCACGACATCCGGCAGGGGCTACGGACGTTCACGACATCGTTCTTCCAGGCGCCCGGCCGGCTGAACTACCTCGAGGTGGCAGGGGTGCGAGTGGTGATCGATTACTGCCACAACGTCGACGGGATGCGCAACCTGGCCGACTTCGTGCAGCGGATGATGTCCGACGGGGTGCCGCGGGGCGGGCGCCAGGGCCGGGCGATCGGGGTCATCGGCGTTCCCGGCGACCGGCGCGACGACGACATGCGCGAATACGGCGCGCTGGCCGCGACGGCCTTCGACGAGATCATCGTGCGCGAGGATCGCAACCTCAGGGGGCGCGAGTCCGGGGTGGCGGCCAGCCAAGTCGCGGAAGGCGTCCGGCGGGCGCGCGCGGACGGGACGGGTCGGACCACGCGCGTCGAGAAGATCCTGACCGAGCTCACCGCGGCGCGGGCGGCGCTGCGGCGCGCCAGCCCCGGCGACCTCCTCGTGATGTGCGTCGATGACCCGGTCAGCGTCTACCGCGAGGCGATGGCGACCGCGGGCCAGGGCGCCGGCACCACGGCCTTTGCCGACCCGGGAGAAATGGAAGCCCCTCAGGGCTGAGCGCGCCGGTGAGCCGGCCCATCCGTGCGTTGGCGCCTCCGGGCGGTCGCTCACGCACCTTCCAGTGCGCTCGCGATCCGTCCTCGTCGCCGCCTTCCGCTGGACTCGGCTGACCGGCGCCCTTGATGCGCGGCGACTACCTGAGATTCAGGTTCGCGCTCACGACTCGAATGATGACCACGATCTCGATGATCGCGATCAGCACGAGCGCGAGGCCGATGGCGATCTCCATGGTCCGTACCCTCCCGATCCGATGACGCCCACGAACCCTCGCATGATGATCCGTTCGGACGGCCGACGCGCGGTCGCCATGCGCCGCGCCGGGCCAGTCAACGCGCGCGTTGGCCGCGAGGGCGGCGCCGCCTGCCGGGCGCCGGCATCGACGGGTTCTTCGTCCCCGCGATGACCTTGTCGAGCGTGCTCAGCGGGCTGAAGCCCCGCTCCTCGAGCAGCCGAAAGACGCCGTCGCGGTCCTCGTGGCACAACAGCACGAGCACGCCCGGCGCGTCCCTCGCGAGATCGAGCTCACCGGCCAGCGCTGCGGTCTCCGACTCGTAGACCGGGATCTCCCGGCGCCAGCCGCCCGCCCTAGCCCCGGCCCGGATCTCGCCCACGACGCCCTGCCGCGTGCGGCCGCGCAGGTACTGCAGGGTCTCCTTGATGACCAGCCGGTCGACCCGCCGGGCGGCGATCCGGCCCATCCCGCGGAGCGTGTCGTCGGGCCGGTCGCCCGCCGTCCCGACCACCGCGCTGAGCTGCGCCGTCGGGCCGATCGCCCGGCCGACATCGAGGAGCGCCTCGAGACCCGCCTCGTTATGGGCGAAGTCGACGATCACCACCTGGCCGTCGCGCTCGAAGATGTTCAGCCGCCCGGGTGAAGCCCCCGGGGATGGCTGGAAGCTCGTGAGCCCCTGCCGAACCTCCGCGATGGAGGCCCCCATCGCCCGGGCGCCGCCGGCCGCGGCCAGCGCGTTGGCGACGTTGTGCCGGGCAATCCCACCCAGCGTGATCGGCACCTCGGACAGTCGGGCGATCGGACGCCACCTCGGACCCTCGGCCTCACCCAGCCGGCCATCGCGGACGAGGTAGGCCCGTCCGCCGCGCTTGAGGTGGCGTCGCACCCGCGGCGACGCGTCGCCGGCCATCGAGAAGAAGGCGACCCGCGCCCGAACCCGCCGCCCGATCGCCGCCACGTGGCGATCGTCGGCGTTCAGGATCACCCGGCCGTCCGGCCGCGTCATCCGGCAGATCGTGGCCTTGACCTCGGCCAGCTCGGGCAGGGTATGGATGCCCTGCAGGTCGAGGTGATCGGAGGTGACATTCGTCAGGATGCTGGCCTCGTTGGATTCGTAGCCCACGCCGCGGAGGACGATCCCGCCGCGCGCCGTCTCGAGGACCGCCAGGTCGATGTCGGACCGGCGAAGGATGTCCTGCGCGCCCACGGGCCCCGTCCAGTCGCCCGCCTCGACGAGCTTCTCGTCGATCAGAATGCCGTCAGACGTCGTCGTCCCGACGTGATGCCCGGCCGCCCGCAGGATGTGGCTGACGAGGCGGGTGGTCGTCGTCTTGCCGTTCGTGCCGCTGATCGAGATCACCGGCAGCCGCCGCTCGGCATCGCGGATCCACGGCGGCGGAGCCGTATCGGCGGCCGCGATGCGGTCATGCCAACGGCCGAGGCGGCTGTCCCGCGACGGCGCCGGCGACGCACCTTTGGCCCGCGACGCGGCTCTCGCGGGCGGAGCGCCGCGCGCCGCTGCAAGGGCGAAGGCTGCCTCGGTGATCGCCTGGGCCCGTCCCTCACCGCGCCACGGCCAGGTCACGATCCAGTGGCCGGGGTCCGAGGACCGATGGACCGCGACTGGGCCGCCGCCCTCGTCGTGGTCCGCGCGCAGGCGGCGCGTCCAGGCGACCATCGCCGCAACCGGCTCGGGCCAGGCCGCGGCGGGGACGGTTGCGCCCAGGCGCACGAGGGCGTGCGCCTCCGGCTCGCGGCGGCCGTACCACGACCGTCGCCGGCCGATCGCGACCTCGACCTTGACGACCGGCTCGAGCCGGTAGACGTTCGGTCCTTCCAGGAGACGGATCTCGATGAGGCGCACGGTCGGCCGAGGATAGCAATCGAGCCACCGCCGGACGGCCCTATCCTGAGGGCGAGGAGGTGACATGGCCGACGCAGCAGGCGACGGGGTAACGCCCGCCGAGCTCCAGGCGCTCGAGTCGTCCGTTCTGAACGCGTTCCCGAGCTTCATGGCCCAGCTCGAGCGGCTCTGCAACATCGACTGCGGGAGCTACAGCCCGGCCGGGGTGAAGGAGGTCGCCACCTGGTCCGCCGGCTTCCTCGGTGAGCTCGGCGCCAGGGTGGAGCGGCGGCCCGATCCGCAGGGCCGGTTCGGCGACACCGTCGTGGCCACGTTCGAGGGCCGGCCGGGGGCCGGGCCACGACTGCTCCTGCTCGGCCACATGGACACGGTCTTCCCGGACGGCACCGTCGCCGCCCGGCCCTTCCGTGTCGATGACGGCATTGCTCGCGGCGCCGGCGCCTGCGACATGAAGGCCGGCCTGCTGGCCGGATTCCACGCGTTGGCGGCCCTCCGGAGCCTTGGCGAGGGATCGCTCGAGGCCCTGCCGTTCGAACGCATTGTCTTCATCGCCAACCCGGACGAGGAGATCGGCTCGCCCAGCTCTACCCCGCACGTCCGGGAGGCTGCGGCCGAGTCGGACGCCTGCTTCGCCCTGGAGTGCGCGCGGGCGAACGGCGACTTCGTCTCGGCTCGCAAGGGCATGGCCGACCTCCGCATCGCGATCCACGGCAAGGCTGCCCACGCCGGCGTCGAGCCGGAGAAGGGCCGCAGCGCGATCCTCGCCGGCGCCCACCTGGTGACCGCGATCCACGGCCTGAACGGTCGCTGGCCGGACGTGACTGCGAACGTCGGGGTGTTCAACGCCGGCACACGGCCGAACATCGTGCCCGATCAGGCCGAGCTGCAGGTCGACATTCGGGGCATGACCCGGGCCTCGCTCGAGGCGGCCCTCGCGGCCGTGCGCGAGCAGGCGGCGGCCCCGACCGTGCCGGATGTGACCGTCGAGATCGAGACCATGAATTCGTGGCAGCCCATGGAGAAGCTGGAGCGGTCCGGCCGGCTGGTGGACCATGTCATCGCGCTGGCCGGGCGCCTCGGCTTCGCAACCCGCGACGCCGCCACCGGGGGCGCGGGGGACGCGAACACGACCTCGGGGATGGGCCTCCCGACGATCGATGGCCTGGGGCCGGTCGGCGGCGCCGACCACTCTCCGGACGAGTACCTCGAGGTCGCCTCGATCGTGCCCCGGACGACGCTCCTGGCGGCGCTGCTGCTCGAGGTCGGCCGCGATCCGGTCGTCGCAGCGTGGCGCGGATCGACGACCGCTGGCCTGCAGGGCCCCCGCGCAGATGGCTAGCGATGCGTCACCTCGCGCCGCCCGCGGGCGAATCTCCTCCGGCGGGCCCTGGGAGGAGCGCTTTGGCTACAGCCGCGCGTTGGTCACCGGGAACGCCTGCTTCGTCTCAGGCAGCACCGACGCGGGGCCCGACGGCCGGTCGCGGCATCCCGGCGACGCCGCCGGCCAGGCGAGGGCGATCCTGGAGCTCATCGACGATGTGCTCGCCCGCGCCGGCTTCGGGCGCGACGACGTCGTGCGAACCCGG
>DASQFM010000107.1:0-2242 GCA_035633135.1 Candidatus Eiseniibacteriota bacterium | reverse complement strand
AGACGTCGACGGCGGTCCGAATCGTCGACGAGTTCCTGCCCCCGCCCACCGAGATCGTGCTCGAGCTTGGGCGCCTCCTCGATAACACCGGCCTGCCCGACGTCTTCATCGGCCTCGAGCAGCTGCCCGCGCCGGCGATCGACCTGCCGTCAGACGCCGAGGCCCGCAGGATCGGCTCCCTCGCCGCCAACTCGGTGCTGCGGGTGATCGCCGATGGCTGCGCCGAGCGAGCCAGCGGGACGGCGTTCGTGGTCAAGCAGGGCTACCTCGTGACCAATGCCCACGTGGTCGTCGGCGCCGCCCAGATCATCGTCCAGAACTCGACCGCGTCGTTCGAAGCCACGCCGATCCTGGTCGACCTCGACCTCGACGTCGCCGTCCTGCACGTCGGCGGGCTCACAGCACCGGCACTCGCCTTCGCCGATTCCGAGCCGGAGCGTGGAACGATCGGGGCCACGTTCGGCTACCCCGGTGGGGGCGATGCCTCGGTGGAGCCGGCAACCGTCGCGGCGACGTACAGCGCGACCGGCCGCGACGTGACGGGTACGACCCGGGTGACTCGGCGGATCGTCGAGCTGCGGTCACGGGTGGTGCCGGGTGACAGTGGCGGGCCGTTCCTGCTCGCCGACGGCACGGTCGGCGGAGTCGTCTTCGCCCAATCGAGGGCCGATCCGCTGGTGGGCTATGCGCTCTCGCCGGTCGAGGTCGCCGAGCGGATCGGCCCGGCCCTGAACAGGGTGAGCGCGGTCGACACGGGTCCCTGCCGAGCGTGAGCGACCGCGCCACCGCTGCCGGGGCCACCACGGCCGATGCCACCGAGGGCGCTGCCGCGGAGCGGCTGCGTGCCCTGGCCGAGGCCTTCTGGGAGGACCATCTCCGGGCCCACCCGATGTGGGCCACGATCATGGGCGATCGGCGCTATGACGACCGGCTGCCCGACCTCTCGCCCGATGCCATCCGGGCCAATCAGGAACGTCTATGGGCGACGCTCGCGGCCGCCTCGGCGCTCAACGCCGGACAGCTGACGCAGGCGGAACAGGTCACCCGCCAGATGCTCATCGACGAGGTCGGCGGGCAGCTCGCGGCGCTCGGCACGGGCCTGCACGAGTGGACGGTCGATCCGCTCGAAGGGCCCCACGTCAGCCTCCTCAATCTTCCCGAGTACCAGTCCATCGAGAAGCCGGTCGACGGCGAGCGGCTGACCGCCCGGTGGCGCGCCATCGACACCTATCTCGATGCGACGATCGACGGCCTGCGGCGCGCGAAGGCGTCGGGTCGGGTGGCGGTGCGGACGCCGGTCGACCGGACGATCGACGAGCTGCGGCACCTCGAAGCCCTCGCGCCGGAGCGCTGGAAGCTGGCCGCGCCGGCGGACGTGCCGCATGACGGCTGGACCGCGGCGGAGGAAGCCGCCTTTGCCGACGGCCTTCGGGCGGCCGTCCGGGAGGTGGCGGTCCCGGCCTTCCGACGCTACCGCGAGGTCCTCGAGGATGAGATCCGGCCCGCCGCCCGCTCGGCGGACCTCCCGGGCCTGCTCCACGTCCCCGGCGGCGCCGACGCGTACCGGGCCATGATCAGGAGCCACACCTCGCTGGACCTCGACCCGGCCGAGATCCATGCGACGGGCCTCGCTGAGATCGAGGAGATCGACGGCCAGTTCGTTGCCCTCGGGCGGCGACTCCTCGCGACGCCGGATCTGCCGACCACCCTGCATGCGCTGCGGACCGACCGAAGCCTTCGATTCGAAACCGCCGACGAGGTCTTCCGGACGGCGCAGGCATCGCTCGAGCGCGCGGCGGCGGCGATCCCCTCCTGGTTCGGCCGGCTGCCCAAGGCGCCGTGCGAGGTCGTTCGAATCCCGGAGCACGCCGAGGTGCACCAGACGATCGCCTACTACGCCTGGCCGGCCATGGACGGCAGCCGGGCCGGGCGGTACTACATCAACCTCTACGCGCCGGAGACCCGGCCACGCTACGAGGCCGAGACGCTGGCCTTCCACGAGTCAATCCCAGGGCACCACCTCCAGATCGCGATCGCCCAGGAGCTCGATGGCCTGCCAGCGTTCCAGCGCGCCCTTGGCTCGAACGCCTTCAGTGAGGGCTGGGGCCTGTACACCGAGCGGCTGGCCGAGGAGATGGGCCTCTACTCAGGCGAGATGGACCGCTTCGGGATCCTGTCATTCGATGCCTGGCGGGCGGGGCGCCTTGTCGTCGACACGGGCATGCACGCCTTCGGCTGGACC